>JAICUV010000038.1 GCA_025935655.1 Chloroflexota bacterium
CGAGGATCGCCATCAGCCGGCGGCGCGCGGGCTCATCGAGCGGATCGAGCTCCACCAGCCTGGACGCGGCGTCCGCGGCCGCCCCGATGTCGCCGTCCGCCTCGGCCGCGGCCGTCAGCCGCTCCAGGACGTCCACGACGCGCCGCTCAACGGACACGGCCCGGGTCGCCCGCCAGTCGTCGAAGTCCGGGGAACCCCGGAGCGAGAACCCGGCAAGGAACGGCCCGCGCGCGAGCGCCGCTGCGGCCGCAAGCCCCGAGCGGTCGCCGGCGGCGGCTGCCAGGTCGAGCTGCACGAGGTCGAGCGTGACGTCTCCGCCGACCGGCAGGGCCACGGCCGATCGGTCCACCAGCAGCCAGCGCTCGCCGAGCGCCGACCGGAGCACCGAGAGCGTCCGCCGGAACGCGCCGCGGGCGCTCTCGTCGTCCGCCTCGGGCCAGAACATGGCTGCCAGCTCGTCGCGGGCGTACGGCCGTCCCTCCACCGCGAGGAGCGCCACGATCGCCACGGCCTTGCGCGTGTCGACGCGGACGGGGAGCCCGTCCACGAGCACCTCGAGCGGGCCGAGGACGCGGATGTCGAGCGGCATGGCGCGTAACGGTACCTCTTCGGCCCGCGTTCCCGTAACGTTCACCAGACGTCCCGCCCCGAAGATCCGGTGCCATGACCACGTCCCGCGCCCGGCCGGCGCTCGTCATCTGGCTGCTCGCCGTGCTCGCGCTCATCGTCAGCGGCTGGATCCTGCTGCCCTTCCCCCGACGCCCGACGGGCTGGGAGGAGATCGCGTGGGCCATCGGCTTCGGCGCGGGGTTCACGTCCGTCGGGGCGCTGCTCGTCGATCGTCGACCGCGCGAGCCCGTGTCGCGGATCACCCTGGGCATCGGGCTGATGGTCGTCGCCTCGGTGGCGCTGCGGGCGGCCGTCGTGTGGGTCGAGGCACGGCCGGGCGATGTGCCCGCGATCGCCGCCGTGGCCGTCACGGCGTCGCAGGTGCTGACGACGCTCGCGTTCCTCACGGCGGGTGGCTTCCTGCTGGTCCGGTTCCCCGACGGGCGCCACCCGGATCGGCTGTCGATGGCCGTCGACGGCCTCGCCGTGCTGATGGTGCTCGCGCTCGTCCTCCAGGTGTTCCTGCCCGGCCCCATCGAGACGGCCTGGATGCCGCCCCTGGACAACCCGCTCGGCGTCCCGGCGCTCGCGCCGCTGGAGGGTCCGCTCAGCGTGGCGACGCTCGCCGCGTACACCGCGAGCCTGCTGCTCGCCGTGCTCGAGGTCGTCTCGCGCTACCGCCGGTCCGATGCCGTCGTCCGGGCGCAGATCCGCTGGGTGACGGCGGCCGCGGCGGTGCCGATGGTCCTCGTCCCGTTCATCCTGGTCGCCGACGTGCTGTGGACCCTGTGGTTCCTGTCGTCGATGCTGCTCCCGTTCGCGATCGGCATCGCCGTGCTGCGCTACCGCCTGTTCGACATCGACCGGATCATCGGGCGCACGATCTCCTATGCCATCGTCACGGGGATCCTCGCCGGCATCTTCGTGGCGACGAACCTCGTGCTGGTGACGACGCTGGCCGACGCGACCGGGTCGAGCACACTCGTCGTGGCGGCGTCCACGCTGCTGGTGGCGGCCCTGTTCCAGCCGATCCGCCACCGGGTGCAGGCGCCCGTGGACCGACGGTTCAACCGCGCGCATCTCGACGCCGAGCGGGTCGTCGGGACGTTCGCGCGGCGGATCGGCGACGAGGTGGACCTGGGACACCTGCGGTCCGTGACCCTGGCGACGGTCGACGAGGCGCTGGGTCCGGACCGTGCCCAGCTCTGGCTCCGCCGATGAGGAACCCCGGGATGGACTGGGCCGGTGGCTGACTCCGTCAACGCTGTGCTGGCCCTCGCAGTCCTCCTGATGCCGCTCCGGTTCCTGGGACACGGCAGATCCCGTAACGTTCCCCGGACGACACGAGGTCACGATGCGGCCGTCAACCTCCCCGAGCAGGCGGTGTCCCGATGAGCTGGTCGATGGAGCGCACGCACGAGGCGGCGGTCGATCCCGCCGAGGTGCTCCACGAGGGCGTGCGCGGCCAGTGCTCGCGGATGCTCGTGGAGGAGACGCGCCGGGTCGCGGAGCTCGCCGGGAACAGCCCAGCGGCCCCGGTCGCCCGACACAAGGCAGCGCATGCCTGACGCTGCCGCGACCGGACGCCCGCCGACGGCCGGCTGATGGCCCGCCTCGCGTCACCGACCCTCCTCGCGACCACTGCCGGCGCGAGCATCGCCGCAGCGGTCGTCGGCATGGCGATCTACCCCGCAGCGTCGTTCGATCCGTCGGCAGCCGTCCTGTTCGTCGGCGCCGTCACGTCGTTCGCCGGCGTTGGCGCGTTCCTCTCGATCCGCGTGCCGGCCAACAGGGTCGGCCAGCTCCTGCTGGCCGCCGGTGTGATCTTCGCGGCGCAGGTCCTGTCGGCTGGCTATTCGACAGCAAGTGCCGCGTCGGGCGGTGACTGGCCGTTGACGGCCCACGCCGCGTTGCTCGCGAACGTGCTGTTCGTGACGCCGATCGTGATCGTGGCGGCTGGCGTCCCCCTCGTCTTCCCGGACGGCCACCTGCCGTCGCCGCGCTGGCGCTGGCTGGCCTGGATCCTCGTCGCCGGGACCATCTCGGCGATCGTCCCATCGGCCCTGATGCCGGGGCCGATCAACGGCAACCCCGCGATCCAGAACCCGTTCGGCGTGCCCGCGCTCGGGCCGTGGCTCGAGCTGTCCAACTCGGTCTCCACGCTCATCGCCCTACCCGCCTTCATCGGGGCGTTCGCGGCCGTCGCGGTGCGCTTCCGGCGCGGGACCTCGGTCGAACGCCAGCAGATCAAGTGGCTTCTCGCAGTGGCGCTGGTCGCGGCAGTGGCGTTCCCGCTTGCGTTCATCGGGGGCGTGCTGCTCACCGATTCACCGGTGCCGCTCCTCGCCATCCACATCGGCTTCGGAGCGCTCATCGCCCTGCCGCTGGCGATCGGGGTCGCGATCCTCCGGTACCGCCTGTACGAGATCGACCGGCTGGTGAGCCGCACGATCGGCTGGGCGATCGTGACCGCGGTCCTGGCTGTCGTGTTCGTCACGCTCGTGGTCACGCTCCAGGCGATCCTCGCGCCGTTGACGAGGGAGAGCACGCTCGCCGTCGCCGCCTCGACGCTCATCGCGTTCGCGCTGTTCCAGCCCGTACGGGGGCGGGTCCAGCGTTCGGTGGACCGACGCTTCGACCGCGCTCGCTATGACGGTCGGGGGACCGCGGATGCGTTCGCCGAGCAGCTGCGCAGCGAGATGGACCTCACGACGATCAGGAGGTCCCTGACCGCGACGGCAACCGCGGCAGTGCGGCCCACCGGATCCGAGCTGTGGCTCCGGCCGCGCAGGCGTTCGTGACGCGCGTACGGCCGCTCCTCGTGGCGGGGACCTGGGCGATCGTCGTACTCGATGTCGTCGCCGTCGGCCTGGTCGCCGTCGGACGGCTGCCCGCGCCGCCGACCGGGCCGTCCGGCGGCGCATGGATCTTCGTCCTCCTGACCACGATCTACGGCGTCGTCGGCGCGCGCATCGTGACCCGGGACGGTCGCAACCGGGTCGGGTGGGTGCTCTGGACCCAGCCGACGCTGATCGCCCTCTCGGGCGCAGGGGTGGGCTACGCGCAGCTGAGTGTCGACCGCTTCGCTGGGTCCCTCCCGGCCACCGCCGCGCTGGCATGGGCTGGGGGGTGGTCGCTCGTCCTGTTCATCCTGCTCACGGCCCTCGTCATCCCGCTGCTGTTCCCGACCGGGGGTCTTCCGTCCCCGCGCTGGCGTCCCGTCGCCGCGGTCGTCACGACGGGCATCGTGCTCACCATGGCCGGCTTCATGTTCCCGGACGTACCCGTGCTGCCGGGCATCCCGAACCCGTCGGGCTCCACGGCGCCGACGCCCTGTTGACGCTCGCGAGCCAGGTCGGCGGTATCTCGATCGTCCTTTCGCTGCCATTCGTGCTCGCATCGGTCGTGCACCGGTTCCGGCGCGGGACCGGCGTCCAGCGCCAACAGGTCAAGTGGTTCGCCGTCGGATTCCTGGTGCCGGCGCTCCTCCTGCTCGCGGCGCTCGTTGCCCAGGAGGTCGAGCTGCTGTGGACGTGCGCGGTGATCGCCCTCGGCCTCATCCCGGTGACGATCGGCGTCGCGATTCTCCGCTACCGCCTGTACGAGATCGACCGGCTGGTCAGCCGCACGATCGGCTGGGCGGTCGTCACCGGGGTGCTCGTCGCGGTGTTCGCGAGTCTGGTCGTCGTGCTCCAGGCGGTCCTCGCGCCGCTGACGAAGGAGAGCACGCTCGCCGTCGCCGCCTCGACCCTGATCGCGTTCGCGCTCTTCCAGCCCGTGCGGCGGCGGGTGCAGCGGGCCGTGGACCGCCGCTTTGACCGGGCGCACTACGACGCGCTGGCGACTGCCGACGCGTTTGCGGGCAGGCTGCGGACGCAGACCGACCTCGCCTCGGTCATGTTCGACCTGTCGTCGACGACTGGCGCCGCGGTCGCACCCGCCTCGCTCGGGGTGTGGATCCGGCCCACGAAGGTGGGCCCCATGACGGCCAGGGCCGCATCGTCTGGGCGGTCGTCGTGATCGACGTCCCGGCCATCGCCCTGGTCGCGACGGGGATCCTCCCGGGGCCGCCGTCGTCGCCGGCCGGCGGGTCGCGGTGACAGCACGTCGGGCGCTCGCGGCGGCCGTCTGGATCCTGACGATGGCGCTCCAGGCTGGCGTCGCGATCGCGATCACCGCCGGCCGGTTCCTCGACGAGATGCTCGCCGGACAGTCGGTCAGCACCGACAGCTGGGCCGTGGGCATCGCCGCGGTCTGGGGGATCATGGCCGTCTCGATGGCCTACGTCACCGTGGGCCTCCTGCTGGCCTGGCCGCGGTGATGCTCGGGGCGATCCCCGTCGCCGTCGCGCCGAACGTCGGCGGGCTGGCCGGGCCGCTGTGGCTGCTCGCGGCGCTCGTCGGGCTCATGCTCGTGCCCGTCTCCGTGGGCATCGCCGTGACGCGATATCGGCTCTACGACATCGACCGCCTCGTGAGCCGCGGCCTCGCGTGGGGCGTGCTCACCCTGGCGATCGTGTGCATCTACGCCGGTGGGGTCCTCGTGCTGCAGAACCTGCTCGCCGGTGTCACGCAGGGCGAGACGCTCTCGGTCGCCGTGACGACGCTCGTCGCCGCCGCGCTGTTCCAGCCGCTGCGCCTGCGCCTCCAGCGTGCGATGGATCACCGGTTCGACCGCGCCCGCTACGACGCCGAGCGGATCGCGGCCGCGTTCGCCGAGCGCCTGCGCTCCCAGGTCGACCTCGGGAGCGTCACCGATGACCTGATGACGACGATCGGTGGCTCGCTCACGCCTGCAAGCGTCATGATCTGGCTCCGCAGCGCGAATGCCGTAACGATGTCCGAACGCGACTGACGGAGGATGGCCCCGATGACCGCACTGCCTCGACCCTTCCGCCGCCTCCTCGGCCGGTCCTCCCAGCCGACCGGGGAGGCCGTCGTCCCGGTCACGGCGCCGGTCGTGCCCGAGCCGGCGGGCGTCGCCGTCGACATCCCCGAGACGGACTCGCTGTTCGCGTACCTGCAGTCCGCGCCCGGTCCCGTCGACCTGACGCGCCTGGAGCTCGCCTCCCCCGCGCTGGACCAGCTGCGCGCCGCGGGCGTCGCCCTGGTCGTGCCGCTGGTCACCCAAGGCGAGCTGATCGGGACGCTGAACCTCGGTCCGCGCCTGTCCGAGCAGGACTACTCCACCGACGACCGGCGGCTCCTGGCGACGCTCGCCGCCCAGGCCGCGCCGGCCATCCGCGTCGCGCAGCTCGTCCGGGAGCAGGCGGCCGAGGCCGCCGAGCGCGAGCGCTACGAGCAGGAGCTCAAGGTCGCGCAGCTCATCCAGCAGCAGTTCCTGCCGCGCGAGCTCCCCAACCTGCGCGAGTGGCAGATCGCCGCGTACTACGGCCCCGCGCGCGTCGTCGGCGGCGACTTCTACGACTTCATCGACCTCGGCGAGGGCCGGATCGGCGTCGTCGTGGGCGACGTGACCGACAAGGGCGTCCCGGCGGCGCTGGTCATGGCGCGGACGCACTCGATCATGCGCGCCGAGGCGCCACGGCTCGTCGAGCCGGGCAAGGTCCTCGCCCGCGCCAACGAGCTGCTCGCGCCGGAGATGCCTGCGCGGATGTTCGTCACCTGCCTCTACGGCGTCCTGGAGCCGGACACCGGCCGCTTCGTGTTCGCGAACGCGGGCCACAACCTGCCCTACGTGCGCACGGCGAACGGCGTCATCGAGCTGCGCGCCACCGGCCTCCCGCTGGGCCTCATGCCCGACATCACCTACGAGGAGACCGAGGGCTTCGTGGGCCAGGGCGACGCGATGCTGCTGTACTCGGACGGGATGGTCGAGCAGCACGGGCCCGGTCGCGAGATGTACGGCTTCCCGCGCCTGCGCGAGGCGATGGCGACGGACGACGCCGGCAGCGCGCTCCTGGACCGCCTGCTCGACGGGCTCCACGCCTTCACCGGCCCCGGTGTCGAGCAGGAGGACGACATCACGCTCGTCACCCTGCGCCGGTCGATGGGCGTGTCCGACGAGCCCGGCGGGTCGGACTGGCCGGGCGTCCCGCTCACCCGCGACGACACGGTCGCCGAGGCCCTCCCCGCCGACGCCGAGCCGCTGCTCGCGTTCACGATCGAGGGGGCGATCGGCAACGAGCGGGCCGCGATGCAGCGGGTCGCCGAGGCGGTGCTGCCGCTGGGCCTCGAACCCGCGCGCCTGGAACGCCTCAAGACCGCGGTCGCGGAGACCGTGATGAACGCCATCGAGTACGGCTCGCAGGGCAACCCTGCGGTCCCGGTCGACGTCCGCGTGGACGCCGACGCCGAGGCGATCCGCGTCCGGGTCACGGACCGGGCGCTCTCGGGACCCGTCCCGGACGCCGAGATGCCGGACCTGGACGCGAAGCTCGAGGGCACCCAGAAGCCGCGCGGCTGGGGGCTGTTCCTGATCCGCCACATGGTCGACGGGATGGATGTCCACGCCGCCGACGGCCTGCAGACCGTGACCCTGACCCTCACTCGCACGCCCCAAGGAGGTGCGTCATGACCGATCGGCTTGCCGTGGAGGTCGTGACCACGACCCCTGGCGAGGCGCGCCTCGCGATGCGCGGCGATGTCGACATCGCGGCCGACGAGGTGCTCGCCGCGGCGTACGCCGACGCCGCCGCGGCCGACGCCACCCGCGTGATCCTCGACTTCGGGGCCGTGGACTACATCAACTCGACGGGCATCGCGCTCATCGTCCGACTGCTGGCCGAGGCACGCCGCGACCACCGCGACGTCGTCGCGCTCGGCCTGTCAGACCACTACCGCGAGATCTTCCGGATCACGCGCCTGTCCGACTACCTCACGATCGCCGACCCTCAGCCGGCGACAACCGCTCCCCAGGAGGCAGCCCGATGACCGACACAACCGTGGACGTCACCCGCGAGGGCCCGACGGCGATCCTGCGGATCCACGGCGAGATCACCGGCGGCAGCGAGCCGCCGATCATGGCTGCCTACGCGGATGCCGGGGACGCGAAGTCGATCGTCCTGGACTTCACCCAGCTCGACTACATGAATTCGGGCGGCATCGGCCTGCTGGTGACGCTGCTCGTGCGCACCCAGCGCGCCGGCCAGAAGCTGCTTGCCGTGGGCCTCACGGACCACTACCGCCAGATCCTCGCCCTGACCCGCCTCGACGAGGCGATCGCGATCCACGACGACGAGACCGCCGCCCTGGCCGCCGCGTCCGCCTGATCACCCGCGGCCGCGAGCTGCGGTCGCCGGCGCACCCACAGCACGGAGAACTCTCCCATGACGACGCCGCATCCCCGCGCGCCCCGCGACCAGGATTCATGGGCACGCCCCGTCGATCGCCTCACGACGACCGCGAGGACATCGGGCCAGGACACCGTCACCGGCAAGCGCGTCGCGGGCCCCGTCCAGGGCTTCGGCCAGATGTGGCAGAAGACGTTCGCGATCCGCGTGCCGGGGGACGACCACTCGCCGGAGTCGGTGATCGCCCACTGGAAGGAGGGCTTCCCCACCTTCTGGCCCAAGGGGTCGACGTTCTACGCACCGCTGGCCGGGATCTCGCCCGGCGAGGTGGCGCTGCTCGAGGTGCCGCCCGTCCCGGGGTCGCCGATCAAGATGTCGACCGGCGTCATGGTGATCTACGCCGACCGGGAGTCGTTCACGTTCATGACCCCGGAGGGGCACGCGCTCGCGGCCTGGATCACGTTCTCCGCCTACCGCGACGGCGACGACATCGTCGCCCAGGCGCAGGCCCTGGAGCGGACGAGCGACCCGCTCATCGAGCTCAGCTACCTGTTCGGCGCCAATCGCGCCAACGACGCGTTCTGGGAGCGCACGCTGGCGAACCTCGCGACGTCCCTGGGCGTCACGAACCCGAACGTCGAGACCACCAAGGTGTGCGTCGACAAGCGCCGCCAGTGGAAGTACGCGGGTAACGTGCGTCACAGTGCGGCCGTGCACATGGCCGTCGGGACCGTCACGGCACCCGTGCGATGGGTCCGGCGGCGACGGATCGCCAGCTAGCGAGGCGCAGCCAGATCGTGTCCGCGTCCCCATGACGCCCTCGCTCGACGCCATCGTCGTGGGGGCGGGCCCCAACGGGCTCGCTGCCGCGATCGAGCTCGCCCGGGCCGGGCGGGCCGTGCGCATCTACGAGGCCGCCGACAGCGTGGGGGGCGGCGTGCGCTCCGCGGCACTGACGCTGCCCGGGTTCGTCCACGACCCGTGCGCCTCGGTCCATCCGCTCAGCCTGGCGTCGCCCGCGTTCCGGGACCTCGGGCTCGAGCGCCACGGGCTCGAGTGGATCCACCCCGACGCACCCGTCGCGCACGCGTTCGCGCCCGGGCGGAGCGTCGTGCTGCCGCGGGATCTCGACGGGGACGCGCTCGAGGCGGCCCTCGGCCGCGACGCGGACGGCTGGCGCCGGCTCTTCGGCGCCCTGGCGCGGGAGTGGGAGCGGCTCGTGCCGATGCTCCTCTCGCCGGTGATCCGGGTGCCGCGCCACCCGCTGCTCATGGCCCGCTTCGGCCTGCCCGGGGTGCTCCCCGCCCAGGACCTCGCCCGGCTGGCGTTCCGCGAGCCCGCGACCCGCGCGCTGTTCGCGGGCATGGCCGCGCACTCGATGCTGCCGCTCCATGCCCCGCTCAGCGCATCGTTCGGGCTGGTGCTGGGGCTGCTGGCGCACGCGGTGGGCTGGCCCGTGGCGAAGGGCGGCAGCGGCTCGATCGCCGCCGCGCTCGAGGCGGAGGCGCGCGGGCTGGGCGTCGAGATCGAGACCGGACACCGGGTCGACTCGCTGGGCGACCTGCCGGCGGCCCGTGCCTACCTGCTCGACGTCACGCCGCGCCAGGTGCTCGCGATCGCGGGCGACAGGCTGCCGTCGGGCTACCGCCGGCAGCTCGAGGGCTTCCGCTACGGCCCCGGCGTGTTCAAGATCGACTGGGCGCTGGACGGGCCGATCCCCTGGGCGGACCCGGCGACCGCGCGAGCGGCCACCGTCCACCTCGGCGGGACCATGCGCGAGATCGCCGCGTCGGAAGTGGCCGTGGGCCGGGGACGGATCGCGGACGTCCCGTTCGTGCTCCTCGTGCAGCCCACGATCGCGGACCCGTCGCGGGCGCCCGAGGGCAAGCACGTCGCGTGGGCGTACTGCCATGTCCCCAACGGCTCGACCGAGGACATGACCGCGGCAATCGAGGCCCAGGTCGAGCGCTTCGCGCCCGGGTTCCGGGACCTCGTGCTGGCGCGCGCCGTCAAGGACGCCCCGGCGATGGAGTCGTACGACGCCAACTACGTGGGCGGCGACATCAACGGCGGGCTGGCCGACTGGCGGCAGCTCCTGTTCCGCCCGGTCGTGCGCTGGAACCCGTACACGACGCCGGACCCGGCGATCTTCCTGTGCTCCTCGTCCACGCCGCCCGGCGGAGGCGTGCACGGCATGGGCGGCCGGCACGCCGCCCGCGCCGCTCGCGGGCGGCTCGGTCGCAGATGACGGTCGCCGCCGTGACCACCGCTCGTGCGTCCCGACGGCACCGCGTGGCGTCGGCGCTAGCGCTCGCGGCCGCGGGCGCGCTGCTCGTCGCGGCGGTCGTCCTGACCGATGCGGGCGGCGTGCTGCTGGTGCTCTCCTACGGGCTGCCCGGGGTGGTCCTCGCGCTCCGCCGACCGGGCCAGCCCATCGCCTGGCTGCTGCTCCTGATGGCGCTCGGCCTGCTCCTGGGCACGACGAGCGTGACGGCACCGCTCGACCAGCTCCTCACGGGACGTGCCGACGCCCGGGGCGAGTTCACGGCCTGGGCCAACGGCGTCGGCTGGGTGTTCGTGTTCGCCGGATTCCTGGGTCTCTCGCTCACCTTCCCGACCGGCTCCCTGCCGACCGGCCGCTGGCGCAGCGTCTCGATGGTCGTCGGAGGGCTGTTCGCGGTGATCGCCGGGGCGATCATGTTCGGCCCCGTCGTCAACGTCACGGTGCCCGGGGCGCCGGTCGGGGTCGACGTGCCCAACCCGTACGCACTGCGGCCGTTCGCAACGCTGACCCTGCCGCCGAACGTGCTCCTGTGGACCGCCCTGTTCATCCTCGACCTGGTGGGGCTCGTGTCGCTGTTGACGCGGTTCCGCCGCTCGGCCGGCCTCGAGCGGCTCCAGTACCGGTGGCTGGCGTGGGCCGTGCTGCTCGTCGCCGTGGCGAACGTCCTGTGGGTGATCGTGACCACCATCCTGCGGGTCGAGGACGCGCTGCTCGCAGCGGTCATCGTGGCCATCTCCTACCCCGCGATCCCGGTCGCGGTCGTGATCGCGGTGCTTCGCTACCGGCTGTACGACATCGACCGCCTCGTGAGCCGCACGCTCGGCTGGGGCATCGCGACGGCCGCGATCGTCGTGCTGTTCGTCGGCGCCGTCCTCGCGCTCCAGGCGGCGCTGTCCAGCGTCACGCAGAGCGGGACCCTGGCGGTCGCGGCGTCCACGCTGCTGGCGTTCGCGATCTTCCAGCCGATGCGCCGGCGGGTCCAGGCGCTCGTCGACCGGCGCTTCGACCGGCCGCGCCTCGAGGCCGAGCGCATCCTCGCCGGCCACGGCGAGCGGCTGCGCCACGAGACGGACCTCGAGCGGATCGAGGTGGGCGTGCTGGACACCGTGTCGGAGACGCTCCGTCCGACGTCCGCGGCCGTGTGGATCCGGGGCGCCGCGGGAAGCCGCTCGTGACGCTCTACGTGTCGAGGTGGCGGCCGGCCCGAGCGTGTTGGGTTGACGGTCCGACGACGTCATCGCTGGCGACGACCGCCTGACCTCGCGTCGCGACCTCAGGAAACGCAGAATTCGTTGCCCTCGGGGTCTGCCATCACGGTCCAGGTGAGGCTGCCCAGCGATCGCTCCGCGATGACCGTCGCGCCCAGCCCCGTGAGGCGGACGACCTCGTCCGCCATGGACTCGGACCGGAAGTCGAGGTGGACCCGGTTCTTGACGATCTTGGGCTCCGGGACCTTCTGGAACAGGATCGGCGGGCGGCCGGGCTCCCTGTCCCGCGGCGCGAGGCCCACGTACTGCTCGTTGACCTCCTGGCGCTCGTAGTCCAGGGCGGCCTGCCAGAAGTCGACGACCGCCCCGTGCTCCGCACAGTCGATCACCACCTCGCCCACGCGCAGGGTCATCGGTCCTCCTCGTGTTGTTGGTGTGTCTATCGGCCGACCAGCGGTCGGGGTTCATCCTGGGGCCAAGTCGGCTCCCCCATGTCGGCGGCGGCGTGGCTCGTCGGCCGTCGGGTGAACGATCCGTGCGCCGGGCGGCATGGCCCGTTCGCCCGGCGAGCTATCCATGCGGCCGGAGCCCGCTCACGCGACGGATGCTCCGTCGCACGACTCGTACGTGCGTCGCGACGCACCGATCGTTCGCCGGGCGAATGGCGCGCGCCCGCTGCAGAACCTTGCTCGCCCAGCGAGCGTTGCGCCCGACCGAGGCCACGATCCGCTCGCCCGATGGGCGGCTCGTTGCACCTGGCCGCCCTGGCGCCATGTATCGCTCGCGTGGCGGGCAGGTCTCGGCACGCGGCGGGCCGACCGCTCGCCGGGCGAGCACGCGACGCGTGCCACAAGCCGCGACGCTAACCACGAGCCGCAGCCCTAGCGCCAGGCCGTGCGCGCCTCCTCGGGGTACAGCCGCACGCGCCGGTACGGCTCCCGACCGCGGGACCGAGAGACGATGTTCGCCCGCTCGGCCATCTGGTGCTGGAGCCGGCGGATGTACGCGTTCTGGGGCGAGAGCTCCACGGGCTCCTGCTCCTTCATCACGATCCGGATCGCCTGTTCGGTCTCGGACAGGGCCGCCTCGCGCGGATCCACCTCGAGCGAGAAGATCGAGGTCAGCGACGCCTGCATCTGCGCGATCGTGTTCGCCTTGAGCACGTAGATCGGCAGGCCGCGGTCCTCCACCTCGCGCAGCGCGGGCGGCTTCTGGCGGTACTCGGACCGGAGGGTCATCGCGACGTCCGCCTCGTCCGGCTCGCGGGCGATGATCACCGGCAGCTGGAGGTCCTTGATCGCCTGTTCCAGCCGCTTGCGCGAGACGCCGTGCGGGAACACGCGCAGGGTCGGCAGCGTGCCGTCACCGACCACGATCGCGTCCTCGCCGAAGGCGGCATCGGCGTCCTCGTCCTCCCCGTCCGGGTCCACGTCCGCCGGGACGAAGCCCGTCTCGCCGGGGACCATCCGGGCGATCCGCTCCTCCTCCGCGGCCTCGAGCTGCGCGGCGTTGACCGGCCGCGTGCCCTCCTCCTCGGCGAGCGTGTTGAGCGCGCGCCGGGCCTCCTCGCGCCAGGCCTGCTGGCGGTGGAGCTCCCGGGCATCCCGGGCGCGGACGTCCAGGGCGGCCTGCGACACGTTCTCGGCCCGCTCCAGCGGCCCGCGGTCCGCGATCTCACCGGCGACGAACGGCGCGTTCGGGGGAACGGCGAACCGCTCCCCGGGGATCATCCCCGTCGAAGCCGATCGGTCGCCCTCCCGGGCGGGTGCCCCACGCTCGCCACCGCGCTCGGAGCCGCGCGGCGCGCCGCGCCAGCCGCCCGATGCGCCGGGACGATAGCCGGGACGCGCGGCGGGCAGCCGGTCCTCGCCCGCGTAGCCGCCGGTGCGGTACGTGGACGCGCCGCGCCAGCCGGGCTCGCGACCCCAGGCGCCACCCGCGCCAGCGCCCGTCAGCCCGGAGAACCGGTCCCCGCCCGCGGACTCGCGCGCCGATGGCCGGGGCCGTGACTGCGAGCGGTGGACACCCTCCTCGTCGCGCCAGCGGAGCTCCGGCGCCACCGGGTCCCCGAGGAGCATCGCATCCACGGTCGCGGCGACGTCCGCGTGGACCAGGACCTTCTCGCGGTCCTGGATCTCGACGATGACGTCGAACGTCGGGGGCTGCTTGCGCTCGAGGACGCTCTTCTGCGAGCGCCGCCGGCGCGCCTCCTCGTCGCCCAGCGTCACCGACTGGATGCCGCCGATGAGGTCCGAGAGCGTGGGGTTCAGCATCAGGTTGTCGAGGTTGTTGCCGTGCGCCGTGCCGATGAGCTGCACGCCGCGCTCGGCGATCGTCCGGGCCGCCTGGGCCTCCAGCTCCGTCCCGATCTCGTCGATGACGATGACCTGGGGCATGTGGTTCTCGACCGCCTCGATCATCACCTCGTGCTGGAGGCTGGGCGTGCGGACCTGCATCCGGCGTGCCTTCCCGATGGCCGGGTGCGGGATGTCGCCGTCGCCCGCGATCTCGTTCGAGGTGTCCACCACCACGACCCGCTTGCGCTGCTCGTCGGCGAGCACGCGCGCCGCCTCCCGGAGCATCGTCGTCTTGCCGATGCCCGGCCGGCCCATGATCAGGATCGACTTCCCGGTCTCGATGAAGTCCGCGATGATCTCGATCGTCCCGTAGACGGCGCGCCCGATCCGGCAGGTCAGGCCCACGACCTTCCCGTTGCGGTTCCGGATCGCGCTGATCCGGTGGAGCGTCCGCTCGATGCCCGCGCGGTTGTCGTCCCCGAACGAGCCGATGTGCTCCACGACGTAGGCGATGTCCGCTTCGCCGATCTCCCGCTCCAGCAGGTCGACCTCGGACGACGGGTACCGCGCCTCGGGCCGGCGGCCGAGGTCCATCACGACCTCGATGAGCGACTCGCGGTCGGGCAGGGCGTCGATCGCGGCGACGATCTCCGGCGGCAGGGCCGCCAGCAGGACGCGCAGGTCGTCGGGGGTTTCGCGCTGCCGATCCTGGGATCCCACGCTGGACTGTCCTCCTTCCATCCGCTAGCGGACGCCAGCCGGCACGAGGCGCGGCTCTGCGACGCGGACGAGGGTTTCCTTCATGAGGAGCGTGACCGAGGCGACCGAGGCGAAGCCCTCCTCTTCCAGGCGCCGGTCGAGCGGCGCCTCGTAGGTCCTGACGGGTGCGAGCACACCGGAACGTTGCACCCGATCGGCATCAGCGCGCGCCGCGATGACGCCCAATGAATATCGCAGGAGCGGGACGATATCGGCGTCCGGCCGTGCGAGCAGCTTCAGGTAGTGTGGCTGGTCCTCCTTCGCCACGCCCACCTGGACGAACCCGTCCAGCTGCGTGCCGTCCGTGCCGCCGCCCGGCGTCTCCTGGACGAAGGCCTCGACGTCGGCGAAGCGGAGGATCGGGGCGAGCGAGCTGCGGGGCACGCGCCAGTCGCGGCCCTGGCGCTCCCAGTCCAGGACCCGGACGCCCTCCAGGCGCTGGACGGGCTTGGGCGTGACGCTCGAGTAGAGGCGGCTCAGCGGGACCGCGTCCAGGGGGGACACGGGGCGGATCCCCGCCGCCGCGGCATCCTCGTCCGACAGCGATTCCGGCATCGGCGTGCCGGGCGGCCGGAACAGCACGTGCTCCTCGCCGTAGCGCATGAACCCCGCCTGCATGAACAGCTCCACGTTGTCGTCCGCGTCCGCGCACGCGACGTGGAACCGGACCGCGCCGCGCTTCGCGCCGTCGCGCAGCAGGTGCTGCACCAGCCGGAACCGGACGTCGCCCGCGTCCATGTCGCCCACCGCGTCGAGCTCCACGACCGTCCACTCGTCGCGCTGGCTCTCGCGCTCCACGCGCAGCAGCCCCGCGATGTGCGAGTCGCGGTCGAACACGTACAGCACGTCGTGCGGCTGGAAGTAGCCGAGCGGGAGACGGAACAGGCTGAACACGCCGATCGGCGGCCCCGAGACCGGCAGGCCCAGCGACCGGGTGCCGTCGCCGTCGCCCTGCGCCAGCCGGGACAGTTCGCCCAGCGCAGCGAGGTCCGTGATCCGGGCCGCGCGCACCTTTCCGGTCCTGGCCACGCCGCTACCCTCCCTGCCGCGTGCGACGCGTGGGGTGGGGTCGGCGGCCGGTCCCTTCGCCGGGGTCCGCGTGCTCCGCCGCCATGGTGGCGATGAGCCGGTGGAACCGCGTCTCCCCAGCGAGCTCCGGGTGGAACGACGTCGCGACGATGTTCCGCTCGCGCACGGCGACGATCCGGCCGTCCTCGAGCCGGGCGATGACGTCGACGTCGGGGCCGACGGACTCGATCACCGGCGCGCGGATGAACACCGCGTGCACGGGCGTGTCGCCGAGGAGCGGCACGGACAGCTCCGTCTCGAACGAGTCCAGCTGGCGCCCGAACGCGTTGCGCGCCACGGTCACGTCGAGCAGCGGCAGGACCGGCTCCTCGCCGCCCTCGATCTGCCTGCTCAGCACGATCATCCCCGCGCACGTCCCGAACAGCGGCGCCCCGCGCTCGGCCAGCGCGAGGATGGGCTCGCGCAGGTTCCAGCGCCGGATGAGGTTGCGCATCGTCGTGGACTCACCACCGGGAATGATGAGCCCGTCGAGGTCGTCCAGCTGCTCCGGCAGGCGCACCTCGACCGCCTCCACGCCGATGGCACGGAGGGCGGCGACATGCTCTGCGAAGGCACCCTGGAGGGCGAGAACCCCGATCTTCATCGAGCCGGCCCCCTGCCGACGGGTCGGCCTACCAACCGCGGACCGCGAGCCGCTCCTGCTCCGGGATGGCTTCCATCGCGATGCCCCGCATCGGCGCACCCAGGCCCTTCGAGACCTCGGCGATGATCTTGGCGTCCTGGAAGTGCGTCGTGGCCTGGACGATGGCGTTGGCCATGCGGGCCGGGTCCTCGCTCTTGAAGATGCCGGACCCCACGAACACGCCCTCGGCGCCCAGCTGCATCACCAGCGCGGCGTCCGCCGGGGTGCTGATCCCGCCGGCCACGAAGTTGACGACGGGCAGGCGGCCCGCCTCGGCGACCGACTTCACGAGCTCGTACGGGGCCTGGAGCTCCTTGGCCGCCACGAACAGCTCGTCCTCGCGCATGTGCTGGAGGGTGCGGATCTCGCCCAGGACGTCGCGCAACTGGTGCACCGCCTCCACGACGTTGCCCGTCCCGGCCTCGCCCTTGGTGCGCATCATCGCGGCGCCCTCGTTGATCCGGCGGAGCGCCTCACCGAGGTTCCGGCAGCCGCACACGAACGGGACCTTGAAAGCGTGCTTGTCGATGTGGTTGCGCTCGTCGGCCGGAGTCAGCACCTCGGACTCGTCGATGTAGTCCACGCCCAGCGCCTCGAGGACCTGCGCCTCCACGAAGTGGCCGATCCGCGCCTTCGCCATGACCGGGATGGTCACGGCCTCCATGATCCCCACGATCATCGAGGGATCGGACATGCGCGCGACGCCGCCGGCGGCGCGGATGTCGGACGGGACGCGCTCGAGCGCCATCACGGCGACGGCGCCGGCGTCTTCGGCGATCTTGGCCTGGTCGGGCGTGACGACGTCCATGATGACGCCGCCCTTGAGCATCTGCGCGAGGCCCCTCTTGGTGGCCCAGGTGGAGGTTTCGGTCATGGTCAGCGGGTTCTCCGGGAGGACGCGTGACTGGCGGCCGGGCGGCTGGCCCCGGGGTCGTCGCCCGTTCGAGCCGGAAGGTCCGACGTCACCGTCGGATTATCGCATGCGGTTCGGCGATTTCCCAAGGACCGGCTTGCCGGCGCGGAGGCGTACCGGTTGGATGCCGTGTCATGCATGCCCCGGGGTGCGTGCCGGACGACGGGTCGCGAGTGTCGGGCGCGTTCCCGGAGCGCTCAGCCGGCGAGCAGCTCGTCCGTGCGCGGGTCGGGTTGTCCGTCGTAGAAGGCGTCGAGGACCCGCCGGAAGACGGGCTCGCCAGGCTCGGCGCGCAGGAACAGCGTCATCGACGAGCGCACCTTGACGGCGTCGACGTGGCCGAGGAGGTCCGCGGCGGCCCGCTCGCGGTGGATCAGCAGCGCATCGCACAGCTCGATGAGCCGCGGCCGCAGGACCGGGTGGGCGAGATAGGCCCGTGCCTCGTCGAGGCCCGAGATCGCGAACCGGCGCGACATCGAGGACATCCCGAGCCCCGCCAGCTGGGGGAACTCGTACCAGATCCAGTGGCCGGTCTTGCGGCCCGCCCGGAGCTCGCGCAGCGCGGCCTCGTGCATGCCGACCTGCTCGCGCAGGAACCGGACCAGCTCCCAGGGGTCCGCGTCGCGGGGCTCCACGACGGGCCCTTAGCGGACGAGCGTCCGCACGACCCCGCTCATGAGCGTCGTCGCGCGCCGCGCGGAGGACGGCGAGAGCCGGCTGAGTGCCTCGACGAGCCCGAGCACGTCGTCGTCGGGGAGGCCGTCCAGCAGCTTCACGAGGCGCAGGATCGTGTCATCGGGGACCTCGCCGAGGAGGCGCAGGGCACGCTCGAGCTCGGTCGGCTCCAGGCGCGACACGAGCCCCACGGCGCGGTCGAACAGGCGCACGAACACGAGGAACGTCGAGAGCCAGTCGCGGAGCCGGAGCAGCTCCGGGTCACCGGGGTGCGTGGCGATGGCGGCGGTCGCCTCGAGGAGCGTCCGCTCGAGCACGAGGATGATCGGGTCGCCCTCGCGCACCTTGCGCTCGGCGACGACGCGCCCGAACCACCGCCAGTGATCGCCGATCGCCATGTAGGCCGTGCCCGCGGGTCCGCGGCGTCCGACGCGCCGGGGCTCCGCGACGCGCTCCACGAGGCCCCATGCCTCGGCCTCCGCGAGCGCCAGCGACGCCGCCCGGTGCGAGAGGTTGAGCGCCTCGCGGACCTCGCGCTCGGTGAGCGGGCCCTGGCTCGTCATGAGGTAGGCATGGACGCGCGCGATGGCCGGCGCGACGCCCCACGCGGCGCCCATCTCCCCCCACGCGTCGGCGAGACGCAGCCGGATCTCCTCGGTGATGGACGTCACCGCGGGCGGCTCATGGTCGGTGGCGCGAGCGGCGGTGGTCACGTGCGGCATCCCTGCTGAGCGTGGGAACGAGGTGCGCGAGCGGGCGAAACCTGCTCAGCGATGATAGCCGATTTGCGGGTGCGGCCTGCCCGCGACGCGGTCGTGGGGCGGGTCCGCGCCACGGTCGCGCGGACGGGTAGCATCGGCGCATGCCGATCGCCAGCCAGGCGGAGCGCCGACGGGCGCTCCAGCCCGCCTTCGATCTCGCCCGGTCACAGGTCGAATCGGGCACCGTGCCGTTCGTGGTCCTCGGCGTCGCCGGCGCGGAGGGCGTCATCCGGGTCGAGGCCGTGCCCTCGCCCGACGGGCCGCGGATCGGCACCGACGCCGTCTGCCTGCTCGCGTCGATCACGAAGCCGATCGTGGCGACCGCCGTCCTGCAACAGGTCGAGGC
>JAICUV010000402.1 GCA_025935655.1 Chloroflexota bacterium
GCGCCATCCCTACCACGGACGGCCGATGGAAGCCAACGCCGCGGAAGCGCTGGGCGTCCGGCAGCAGCGAGCGGTTGCCACGCGAGTCGACCGTGGCGAACGTGAACAGGCTCGCGAACGTCGGCCGGGCCGAGTCGAGCAGGTCGCGCCTGACCCAGAGCGCCCCGAGGCCTTCCGGTCCGAGCAGCCACTTCTGCGCGGGAATCGAGTACATGTCGACCCCGAGGTCGCCCACGTGCACCGGGATCGCACCGGCAGCCTGCGCGCCGTCGACCAGGACCAGGGCGCCGCGCTCGTGCGCGAGCTCCGCGATGCGGCGGACCGGCATGACGAGCCCCGAGGTCCAGAGGACGTGGGAGATCGAGACGAGCCTCGTCCCGGGCGCGAGCAGCTCGGCGAACCGCGCGACGATCTCGTCGTCCGGGGCGTCGCCCGCGAACTCCGCGAAACGCAGGTCAAGCCCGAATCGATCGGCGGCCATGTAGAGCGGCCCGACCCCGCCCGGGTGCTCGTGGCAGCTCGTGACCGCGCGATCGCCCGCGCGCCAGTCGATCGACCAGGTCCCGACGTTCATGCCCTCGGTCGCGGCGTGGGTGAGCGCGACCTCGTCAAGGTCGCCGCCGAGGACGGCCGCCACGGCCGCCCGCGCCTCGTCGACGCGCTGCTCGGACTCCAGCCAGTACTCGGCCTGGGCACGTCCGAAGTCCCGTTCGTAGTCCTCCAGCTCGCGCATCGCGGCGGCGACCTCCGCCGGGATCGGGCCCGCGGATCCGGTGTTCAGCTGGATCGCCGCCGAGAGCGAGGGCAGCGCGGCCCGCACGGCGGCCAGCTTGTCCTCGTCGGACATGAACGGGGAGACCACGAACCTATGATACGAACGTGATCCGGGGACCCAGATGACTGGCTTCGCGCGCCCCGAGCTGCTCGCGTCGACCGAGTGGCTGTCGGAGGAGCTCGGGCGCCCGGACGTCCGAATCGTGGACGTGCGCTGGCGTCCCGACGGGACCGGCCATTCGGTCTTCGATGCCGGCCACCTGCCCGGCGCGAGCTACCTCGACTGGCGCGCCGAGCTCAACGAGGCGCCACCCGAAGATGGCGGGCACGCCCTGCGGCTGGCATCGGCGGACTCGGTCGGGGCGTTCATGGCCCGCGCCGGTGTCGGTGACGCCGACACCCTGGTGCTGTATGACGACACGCTCGGCCTCTACGCAGCCCGGGCGTGGTGGTCACTGCGGGTCTATGGCTTCGAGTCGGCACGCATCCTCGACGGCGGCTTCCCGGCCTGGATCGCAGAGTCGCGACCGCTCAGCACCGGCGTGCTCCCGCCGCCCGAGGGATCGTTCACGCCGCGCCTCAACCCTCGCCTTCGGCTGACAACGGCCGACGTTCGCTCGCTGCTCGGGTCTCCGGACGCCCAGATCATCGACGGCCGCGCGGTCCCGGAGTTCAAGGGCCACGAGGGCAACGCCCGTCGCCTCGGGCACATCCCGGGCGCGGTCAACGTGCCCATCGGCGCACTCCACGAACCCGGCACGCAGCGGCTGCTCGATGCGGAATCGATCAGGGCC
>JAICUV010000388.1 GCA_025935655.1 Chloroflexota bacterium
CTGGGCGCATGAGTGCTTGCAGGCAAAGCGTCGCCTCCCGAGGGGCTAGTGGGGGAAATCAAAGGCGTGGAACCGGACCAACGGCGCAACCACGAAGGGTATCAGCACGACAGGTTCCCCGCAAACGCGGACGCGGTCGCCGCCACCCGCAGGGAATTCTCTTGGGGAATTCCACCTGCAGAGGCGTGCCTCTCGCCAAACTATACCGCGTGGGGCGGCCAGGTCAAGCGATGTTCGTAAGGATCGTTACGAGTCGCGGACCGGGCCAGGCCCCGATCTCAGCCGGCGGCCGCGCGCATCGCGGCCCGCGCCTGGGCGGCGACGACGGCGAACGGACGCCCGACCGCAGCCCGGAACGCGCGCCCGACCTGGGTGGTCGTGAAGAGCCCCGACACCCCGTCGCGGCGGAACGCCGCCCCGAGGCGGCGCAGACCGGCGTCGCCGCCGTCGCGGATCACGGCGCCCACGATCGCCGCGCCGTCCTCGTAGGCCAGCCACGTCGGGAGCGTCCCGTGCACGCCCCATCCGTTCGACCAGCGCCACCGCTCCAGCGACGGGTACCCGGTCCGGTACGCGTCGGCGATGTACCGGTAGGGCCAGTGCACGCCCCGCGAGGCGACGTAGCGCTGCTCCTCGTAGCGGGCCACCCCCTCGATCAGGCTCAGCGGGCCGCCGGCGACGATGCCCGCGCTGGCGACGTGCGTCAGCTCGTGGACGAGCAGTGCGTCGCGCTCGACCTCGTCCTCCCCGGCCCACTCGCCCGCGCGGAGGTAGACCACGCCGTCGTACTCCGCGCCGATCGCCTCCTGCGGCATCTCGACGCCGGCGACCTGCTCGGCGGTGCTCCACGAGTCGGTCATGTAGACCAGGGGCACGTGCGCTCTGGCCCCGGGCAGCAGGTAGTGCGCGTTCAGCCCCGGCATGACGTCGGCGACGACGGCGGCGACCTCCGCGCGGCTGGCCGCCGGGACGTCCGGCTCCGCCACCACGACCGAGCGCCGTCCGGCGACGATCCGCGACCGGCGCGGCATGGCCGCCAGCCCCTCCGGGGGGAGCGAGTAGCGGCCGCTGTTCGTGAGGTCGGCGACGACGCGGAGCCGTCCCCCACGCCGCCCGAGCACGAGCGCCCGGCGGCCGACGTCGGTGAAGACCGTGCCCGGGCCGCCGCCCAGGCTGACCGACGTCGACGCGAGCACGGTCTCCGTGCGCCCCTTCCGGCTCATGACCGAGAGCTCGACGCGCACGCGCGCGGGATGGAAGCGCGCCTCCCGGCGGCGCATGTAGCGCACGGCGGCGGCGTGGGCGCCGGCGAACGGGTTCTCCACGCGGACGGCGTGCGTGCCCGGCGGGGACGGGGTGTCGCCGCCGCCCGAGCCGGCGCACGCGCAGGCGGTCAGCGCCAGCGCGACGAGGGCGGCGACCCGAACGATCGGGTCAGGCCTGGACGGGCCCCGGCGATGCATCCGCCGTCGGGGTCGGGTTCGCGTCGAGCGGGTGGTGACAGGCGGCCATGTGCCCCTTCGCTCCGTGGGGCACGAGCGGCGGCTCCTCCTGCGAGCAGATCTCGGTGGCGTACCGGCAGCGCGGGTGGAACCGGCACCCCGTCGGCGGCGTGATCGGGCTGGGCACGTCGCCCTCGAGCACGATTCGCTCGCGCCGGGCCGAGAGGTCCGGATCGGGGATCGGCACGGCCGACAGCAGCGCCTCGGTGTAGGGGTGGATCGGCCGCTGGTACAGCTCCTCGGCCGGCGAGATCTCGACGATCTTGCCGAGGTACATGACCGCGATCCGGTCGGACACGTGCCGCACGACGCTCAGGTCGTGGGCCACGAACACGTATGCCAGTCCGAGGTCGTCCTGCAGGTCGTCGAGAAGGTTGATGACCTGCGCCTGCACCGACACGTCGAGCGCCGAGACGAGCTCGTCCGCGATCAGGCATTCCGGTTCAACGGCCAATGCGCGGGCGATACCGATCCGTTGACGC
>JAICUV010000077.1 GCA_025935655.1 Chloroflexota bacterium
CCCGTCGGGCGTCGTCCGGCGCCACCCGTGGCTCGTGCCGGGGATCTACGCGGCCGCGCTCGCGGCATACGCGGGCTGCATGGGCCTCGCGCTCGCGGCCAGCTCGTCGGCGCTGGACTGGGTCGGTCGCTGGCCGACGGTGCAGCTGGCGATCGTCGCGCCCACGCTGCTGACCACGGTCGCGATCGTCGTGGTCCGGTACCGCCGAATGGCGGAGCCGGCGGCACGAGCGAGGGTGCGCCTCGTGACGATGAGCGTCGTCGCGAGCGCGGTCATCGGGCTGCTCCTGTTCCAGCTCCCCGAGCTCGTCCTCGGCACGAGCCCGGTCCCGGCCGCCGCGATCGGGCTCGTGGCGCTGCCGCTCCCGCTCGGGTTCGCGGCCGCGATCCTGCGAGACCACCTGTTCGACATCGACGTCGTGATCCGGCGCACCGTGGTGTACGGCGGGATGACGCTGGGCGTCCTGGCCGCGTACGTGGCCACGGTCTACGCGGTCACGCGCCTGGGCGGCCAGCAGCCGGGGTTCGCGGGGTCGCTCCTCGCGACCGGGGTCGCCGCGCTTGTCGCCCTCCCGCTGCGGGACGGGCTCCAGCGGGTCGTCAGCCGGGCGATCTACGGCTCGCGCGACGAGCCGTGGCGGGCCATGCGGCGGCTGGGCGCGCGCCTCGAGTGGGCCGTCGACCCGGAGCGCGCGTTCCCCGCCGTCGCCGACATCGTCGCGGATGCGCTCCGGCTGCCCTACGTCGGGGTCGAGGTCGTGGACGAGGTCGGTCGCGCCGAGGTCGTGGCGGAGCACGGCACGGCCCCCGTGACCCTCGAGGCGGTGCCGCTCGTCCACGGCGGCGAGGCCGTCGGGCGCCTCCTGCTGGGCGTCCGGTCGGGCGAGGACGGCTTCCGGCCCGCGGAGCTCGCGCTGCTCCGCGACCTCGCCCGCCAGGCCGGCGCCACGATCCACGCCCAGCGGCTGCGCAACGACCTCGCCCGGTCGCGCGAACGCCTCGTCGTCGCGCGCGAGGAGGAGCGGCGTCGGCTCCGGCGGGACCTCCACGATGGCCTCGGGCCGACGCTCGCCGCGATCGGGATGCGCGCCGAGGCGGCGCAGACGCTGCTCGATGACGGGGTCTCGGCGACGCGACCCCAGCTCGAGGCCCTGCGCGCCGAGGTGGCTACGGCGCTCGCGGACGTGCGGCGACTCGTGGACGGGCTGCGGCCCCCGGCCCTCGACGAACTCGGCCTCGTGGGGGCCATCGGCCAGCAGGCGGCGCGGCTGGACGCGGGCACGGGCGACGGGACAGGTCTCGCGGCGATCCAGGTCGAGAGCGAACCTGCGGCGCTGCCCGACCTGCCCGCGGCCGTCGAGGTCGCCGCCTACCGGATCACGGTGGAGGCGATGACCAACGCCGTCCGTCACGCCGGGGCACGGCTGTGCAAGGTCCGCCTCGTCGCCGGCGTGCAGCTGACCATCGAGGTGACCGACGACGGACGCGGCCTGCCCGTGCCGGTCCGCCCGGGGACGGGCCTCGAGTCCATGCGCGAGCGAGCGGAGGAGCTGGGCGGCAACGTCGTCTTGGAGCGCATCCCCGACGGTGGCACGCGCGTCATCGCCCGCCTGCCGCTCGAGCGCGGAGCCCTGGCGTGACCGCGGAGCGGCATCCGGTGGAGGACGCGGTGACGCGCGTGCTCATCGCCGACGACCACGCCGCGTTCCGGGGCGGCCTGCGGGCGCTGCTCGACACCGTCGGCGACATCGTGGTCGTGGGCGAGGCGGAGACCGGCGAGGCGACCGTCGAAGCCGCGCGGGCGCTCCAGCCCGATGTCGTGCTGATGGACGTCAACATGCCCGGGATCGATGGCGTCGAGGCGACCCGCCGGATCGTCGACGCCGAGCCGCACATCGCGGTCCTCGTCCTCACCATGCATGACGACGACGAGACGGTCTTCGCCGCCGTACGGGCGGGTGCCCGCGGCTACCTCCTGAAGGGCGCCCAGCGGTCGGAGCTCGTGCGGGCGGTCCGATCGGTCGCCGCCGGCGAGGCGATCTTCGGGCCAGGCGTCGCCCGCCGGCTGATGGCGTACTTCTCCCGCCCGGCGCCCCGGGTCGACCCGGACGCCTTCCCGGAGCTCACCGAGCGCGAGCGCGAGATCCTGGACATGGTCGCCGCCGGCCGATCCAACGGGGAGATCACCGCGACCCTCGTCCTGGCGCCGAAGACGGTGCGCAACCACGTCTCGAACATCTTCGCGAAGCTCCAGGTGCGCGACCGGTCCGAGGCGATCGTCCGTGCCCGCGAGGCTGGCATGGGCGGCGAGGGCGGCGCCACGGGCTGACGTCGTCGCGCGATCGGGACACCGATCGGGACCACGGTCCCATGACGGCGGGACCGGTCAGGCCGGAGGCTGCGTGGAGCCGGTCACGGATGCCCGCCATCCCCGGCGACACGGGAGGCCTCATCCGATGCGCGTCCTCGCCCGAAGCATCGCGCTCGCGCTCGCGCTCACCACGGCGCCGGTGGCCGCGGTCGCCGCCCACGAGTGCATCGTCGTCAACCGGTCCGACACCGGCAACCAGCACGCAAGCGGATCCGGCCGCTGGATCACGGTCACACTGGCGGACCTCTACGCCTCCACCGAGGACCATGGGCTGCCGGACCTCACGGCGGCCCAGGTCGCGTACGCCGTGGATGCCGCGTCCGCCGCGGGCGTCCCGGACAGCTTCACCTTCCGGAGCGACAAGCTGCTGCCCCCTTCCGACGCGTGGGACGCGGGTGGCCACGCCAGCGACGGCAAGGGCATCGACCACTTCTTCGACGTCTACGGCGAGCGGATCGTCGGCGCGTTGTTCGCCGCGCTCGCGAACGCCTGACCGGCGTGACGCGCGGAGGCAACGACGTGATCACGGCCGGCGCCCGGCGCGCCCACGCGATCGTCCTCGCCGCGTTCGCGGCGTGCGGCGTCATCCAGGTCTTCCTCGCCGGACTCGGCGTCTTCGCGGACCCCGGGGCGTTCATCAGCCACCGCGAGTTCGGGTACCTGTTCGGCTGGCTCACGCTGGTCGCGCTCGTGCTCGCGCTCGCCGGCCGACTCCCGCGGCGGCTCATCGGTGCGACCGTCCTGCTGCTGGTCTTGTTCGCGATGCAGTCCGTGCTCGTGGCGCTGCGCGCCGACATGCCCGCAGTCGCGGCGCTCCACCCGGTGAACGGTTTCGCCATCATCGGCCTGGCCGTCGTCACGGCGCGCGCCTCGTGGCGGGTCCGCGATGCCGTGCCCGCGCCCGTCGCGGCGGCTGACCTCGGCGCGCCCGCCTCGTCCGGCCTCGATTGAGCGTAGAGGAGTCGCGACCCATGGGCAGCCTTCGTTCCCGGCCTGGGCCGGACCCGCGTCTCGCGGCCGGTGCCATGCGCGCAAGCGGCATCGTCGGCGGGGTCGGGCTCGTGTTCCTCGTCGGCATGTTCGCGGCGTTCGCCGCCGGCGCGCGATCCCTGGGCATGACGCTCGGGTTCGTGAACGACCTCACCGGGGTCGTCACCCTCCCGATGGCACTGCCCGGCGTCCTGACGCTGCACTCGCGTGTGCGGCCGTACGCGGGTCGACCCGCCGACGCGTTGCTCGTCGTCGGAATCGCGGCCGGGGGCACGATCGTCGTCCTGCAGGTGCTGCTGGTCACGGAGACGCTCACCTTCGAGGAGCAGATCGGGCCGGTGTCGCTCGCGTTCCTCGTCCTCGGCGCCTGGTTCGTGCTCAGCGGACGCCTCGCGGCACGCGCCGGGGTGCTCCCCAATGGGACGCGCCTCGGGTTCCTGGCCGCGAGCTACGCCGGCTACCCGGTGTGGGCGTTCCGGATCGCCCGGGCGCTGGAGGCGAGCGTCGCGCCCGTCGCCGTCGACACGGGCGAGCCCGCCACCGCCTGACTTGGCGACCGCCGTCCCGCCGGCCGAGGCCGGCCCACCCCGGAGGTTTGCGTGTACCCCTGGCTCGTGACGCTCCACCTGCTCGGCCTGGTCGTGTTCCTGCTCGCGCACGGCGTTTCGATCTCGGTGGCCTTCCGAGTTCGCGGGGAACGGCGACGCGACGCCGTCGTGACGCTGCTCGACCTGTCGGGGCGCGCGACGCAGGTCGTCTACGTCGGCCTCGCGCTCCTCGGCGTCGGGGGGCTGGGTGCGGCCTGGTCGGCCGGACTCCTCACCGCGCCGTGGGTCGTCCTCTCGTACGTCATCGTCGTCGTGACGCTGTTCGCGATGTACGCCGTCGCCTCTCCGTACTATCACGGCCTCCGCGCGGCCATCGGCGGGACGGCGGACGCGCCGCCGCTCGACGACGAGGCGCTTGATCGCCGGCTTCGGACGCGCCGCCCGGAGCTGTTGGCCACCCTCGGCGGGGTCGCGCTCGTGTGCCTGGTGGTGCTGATGACCGTGAAGCCGGGCTGAGTCGCGGCCCGCAGCGCAGTGACCGGAGGACAGCCGTGACGCTCGACGCCCGCACCATCGCCGCCGCCCTGCTGGTGCTCGCACCGCTCATCGGGGCGATCCCCATCGCCTATCCGCCCCTGGTGCCGGTCTGGTCGGCCACGAGGGAGCGGCACATCGAGATCATCGGGACGCACCGGCGCTCGTGGCGGCTGCTCAACGCCGGGTTCTCCCTCGCGACCCTAGGCACGGGCGCGGGCGTCGTCGCGCTGGCCGTGGCCCTGGCCGATGACGTCACCCTCGCCGCGACCGTCGGGGCACTCGCGGCGGTGTACCTCGCGGTCGGCGTCCTGTGGTGCGTCGTGCTCGCGATCCGCGCCCGGACGACGCCGGCGCTGTACGACCTCGGCGCGATGCACGCCGAACCCGGACCGGCCGAGGTGCTCGTCGGTGCGGCGACCGGCGGCGTGTTCGTGGCGTTCGCCCTGGGGACCGCCATCACGCTCCTGTGCCTGTGCGCGGTCCTCGGGCTCGCGGGCGTCGTCCCGGTCATCGTGGCGGTCGTCGCCGGGCTCGTCGCCGGGGTCTCGCTCGGCGGCCAGCTGGTCACCGGGGACACGATCCCGGCCGTCCTGTACCTGCCGACGATGCTCGTCGGGATCTCCCTGCTGGCCGGCTGGGGCTGACGCCGTCCGGTCATCCGCGTCAGCGGGCGGGCCCGTCCGAGGAGGACCAGGCCGAGCCCCCTCGGGGTGTACGATCGGCGGGATGTCCCATTCCGCGCAGCCGCGCGTGACCGCAACGGAGACCCCCTGACCGATGGCCGTCGGCTCCTCCAACGATTTCGATCTCGTCGTCCTCGGCGCGGGCACCGGCGGCTATGCCGCGGCGTTCCGCGCCAGCCAGCTCGGCCTCAAGGTCGCGCTGGTGGACGAGGACAAGCTCGGCGGCACGTGCCTCCACCGCGGTTGCATCCCGACCAAGGCGCTGCTGGAGAGCGCGGCGTTCAACGAGCGCCTGCGCCACGCTGCGGACTTCGGGCTGATCCTCGGCGGCGAGACCACGTTCGACTACGCGAAGGCCGCGGCCCGCCGCGACATGGTGGTCAACCGGATGTGGAAGGGTGTCCAGTCGCTGGTCCGGAAGTACGACGTGACCTGGATCGCGGGTCGCGGGCGCCTCGACGGGGCCCACAAGGTCCGGGTGAGCATGACCGGCGAGGACGGCACCAGGGGCGGCGGCGGCGAGCGGACGCTGAACGCCACCGACGTGATCCTCGCGACGGGGTCGCGGGTCAAGAGCCTGCCCGGGATCGAGCCCGACGGCACCCGCATCGTCACCTCGGACGACGTGCTCCGGATGGACACCCTGCCGGCGTCGGTGATCGTCATCGGGGCTGGCGCGGTGGGCGTGGAGTTCGCCTCCATGTACCACGACCTCGGGTCGACCGTGACGCTGCTCGAGTACCTGCCCGCGATCGTCCCGCTCGAGGACCGCGACGTGAGCAAGGAGCTCGAGCGGAGCTTCAACCGGCGCGGGATCAAGGTCATCACCAACGCCCGCTTCGACGCGGCGTCGGTCAAGGCGGACGACTCCGGCGTGCGGATCACGGTCGGGCCGGAGGGCAAGGAGGCGACCGAGATCGCCGCCGAGATGCTGCTGGTCGCCGCCGGCCGCGCCACCAACGTCGAGGACGTGGGCCTCGAGACGACGGCCGCGGTCGTGGACCGCGGGATCGTCAAGGTCGACGGCCACATGCGCACCGCCGAGCCGCACCTGTACGCGATCGGCGACATCGTGGGGGGGCTCATGCTCGCGCACACGGCCGCGCACGAGGGGATCACGGCGGTGCACACCATCGCCGGCGACCCGGACGTGCACCCGATGGACTACATGAAGCAGCCCAGGGCCACCTACTGCCGGCCCGAGATCGCGTCGGTCGGCCTGACCGAGCAGGAGTGCGAGCAGCGAGGCCTGCCCACCAAGATCGGCAAGGTCCCGTTCCAGGCGATCGCGAAGGCGCTCATCGGCGGCGAGTACGAGGGGTTCGCGAAGGTCATCGCGAACAAGGAGACCGAGGAGACGCTCGGCATCCACATCATCGGCCCCCACGCCACGGACCTCATCGCGGAGGCGAGCCTCGCGTTCACGCTCGAGGCGGTGCCGTGGGAGATCGGCCTCACGACGCACGCGCACCCCACGCTCTCGGAGGTCCTGGGCGAGACTGCGATGGCCGTCGACGGACGGTCGATCAACTTCTGACGCCGGCCGCGTCCCCGGCCCGGCCGGTGGACTCGCACCGGGCACCGCTCCGGCTACGGAGGACGCGATGACGGTCACGGACCGCAGCGGCGACGCCGCCACGAGCCCCCTTGCCGCGTCGGTCGGCCTGACCGACGCGGACCTCCTGGCGATGTACCGCACCCTCGCGTTGGCGCGTGCCGTCGACGAGCGGATGTGGATCCTCAACCGCGCCGGCCGGATCCCGTTCGTCATCAGCGGCCAGGGCCACGAGGGCGCCCAGGTCGGCCTCGCGTGGCCCCTGCGCCATGCCCACGACTGGGTCGCGCCGTTCTACCGCTCGATCGCGACCTGCCTCACGTTCGGGATGTCGGCGCGTGACCTGATGCTCGCCCAGTACGCGAAGGCCGTGGACCCGTCGTCGGGCGGGCGCCAGATGCCGGGCCACTACGGGCATGCCTCGGGACACATCGTCTCGGTCTCGTCGCCCGTCGCGACCCAGATCCTCCACGCGGTGGGGATCGCGCTCGCGGCCAAGATCCGGAAGGTGGACCAGGTCGCCGTCGCGATCATGGGCGAGGGCAGCTCCAACCAGGGCGACGTCCACGAGGCGCTCAACTTCGCCGCGATCCACAAGCTGCCGTTCGTGTTCATCGTCGAGAACAACGGCTACGCCATCTCGGTCCCCGCCGAGAAGGAGCTCTCGGTCAAGGACGTCGCCGTGCGCGCCTCGGGCTACGGGATCCCGGGCGTCGTGGTGGACGGGACGGACGTCCTCGCGTGCTACGTCGCGGGGCGAGATGCCGTGGACCGGGCGCGGACCGGCGGCGGGCCGACCCTCATCGAGGCCAAGGTGACCCGGCTGACCGCCCACAGCTCGGACGACCAGCAGACGAAGTACCGGTCCGAGGACGACCTGGCCGAGGGCCGCGCGCACGATCCACTGCCGATCTTCCGCGAGCAGCTGCGCGGCGCGGGAATCCTGACCGACGAGGTGGGGGCGGCGATGGCCGCCGAGATCGCCGCGATCGTCGAGGACGCCACCGACCACGCGGAGGCGGAGCCGGACCCCGATCCGTTCACGGCCGTCGATCACGTCTACGCCGAGACGTGGCCGTCCGAGGCGCCCCCGCCGTGGCACCCGTCCGGGCCCGGCATCGCGCCCGCCGGGGGCGCCCACTGATGGCGATCCGCACGTTCATCGAGGCGATCCGGGACGGCATGGCCGAGGAGATGCGCCGCGACGACACCGTCATCGTCCTGGGCGAGGACGTGGGCAAGAAGGGGGGCGTGTTCCTCGCGACGGACGGGCTGTGGTCCGAGTTCGGCGACGACCGCGTCATCGACACGCCGCTGACGGAGTCGATGATCGTGGGCGCGTCGATCGGCGCCGCGCTCAACGGGCTGCGGCCGGTCGCGGAGATCCAGTTCGCGGACTTCATCCACCCCGCGTTCAACCAGATCGTGTCCGAGGCGGCGCGCCTGCGGTACCGCACCAACGGCGGCGTCGGCGTGCCGATGGTGATCCGCGCGCCGTACGGGGGTGGCGTCCACGGGGCGCTGTACCACTCGCAGTCCGTGGAGGCGTTCTTCACCCATGTCCCGGGCCTGAAGATCGTCATCCCCTCCACGCCCTACGACGCCAAGGGCCTGCTCCGGACGGCCATCCGCGACGACGACCCGGTGCTGTTCTTCGAGCACAAGAAGATGTACCGCTCGGTGCGCGGCGAGGTGCCGGCGGGCGACTACACCGTCCCGCTGGGTCGGGCGCAGGTCCGGCGGGCGGGACGCCAGGTGTCGGTGGTGGCGTACGGGCTCATGGTCCAGTACGCCCTCGAGGCGGCGGAGCGCCTGGCGGGGGAGGGGATCGACTGCGAGGTCATCGACCTGCGCTCGCTCCGGCCGCTGGATCGCGACACGCTGCTGTCGTCGGTGCGCAAGACGGGCAAGTGCCTCGTGGCGTACGAGGACAACCGGTTCGGCGGGTACGGCGCCGAGATCGCGGCGATCGTCGCCGAGGAGGCGTTCGACTACCTCGACGGTCCGGTGACGCGGATCGCCGGGCCGGACGTCCCGGGCGTGCCGTACAACCACGCGCTCGAGGACTGGTTCATGCTCAACCCCGCCAAGATCGCCGACGCCATCCGCAAGCTCGCGGCGTACTGACGGGTGCGGGGCTGATGGCCGCGCCGACCGCGGACGCGCTGGCCGCGATCGAGGCGCGCCTCCAGCGGGTCCTCGACCCCTACCGCGACCGGCTGGAGCTCGCGACGATCTACGGCAACCCGGCGCTCCGCAGGGCCGGCGCCAGGGCGCACGACTGGTTCGCGTTCGTGAAGCCGCAGGCGAAGCATGTCGGCTTCTACCTGCTCCCGATCCACACCGACGAGGCGCTGCGGGCGTCGATCCCGCCCTCGCTCCGGAAGCGGCTCACGGGCCGCTCGGCGTTCACGTTCACGGCGATCGACGAGCCGGTGCTGGCGGAGCTCGACGCGCTCGTCGCGCGGGCGTTCGACCGCTACGTTCGACCTGGCGCGGACGGGTGATCCCCGGCGGCCGCGCGGAGATTGAACCGCCGGCGCCCGAGAGATGCTCTACCACGTGATCCGTCCACCCCGGGCGGGTCGCCCCGGCAGGAGATGGGATGCTGGAGGAGCTGGTCCACCAGGCGCAGCAGGGTGACGCGGATGCGTTCGATGCCCTGGCCCGTATGGTCGGCGACCGATGCCAGGCGATCGCGGTTCGGATCCTCCGCGACACCGGCCTGGCAGAGGACGCCGTCCAGGCGGCGCTCGTCACCGCGTGGATCGAGATCCGGACCCTCCGCGATCGTGCGCGCTTCGAGCCGAGGCTCCACCGCATTCTCACCAACGCGTGCTATGCCGAGGCCAGGCGCCGCACCCGCTGGTCGGTTGGCGTGCGCGTCATCCCCACCGTCGAGTCCTCCGGACCGGACGACTTCCTGACCGTGGACGACCGTGATCTGCTCGAGCGGGCCTTCCGGAGGCTCACCGTGCAGCAGCGGAGCGTCCTCGTCTTCCATCACTACCTCGGGCTGTCCCTGCCAGAGGTGGCGGAGCGAACCGGACTACCGGTCGGGACCGCGAAGTCCCGGCTGTTCTACGCCACGCGGGCGCTCAAGGCCAGCATCGAGGCCGATGATCGGGCGTCCTCGCTACCCCTGGAGCGCATGGCATGACCGCACCGCGTGACCCAGACCGCATGATCCACGCCTTCATCGGCGAGGGAGCGGACCGGCTGGCGGACCCGGTCTACGACGCCGTGCGCGCCGAGATCGAGACGAAGCCACAACGGGCCGTCATCGGCCCGTGGAGGGTCCCCCCAATGAACAAGATCGTTCCGATCGCCATCGGCGTCGCAGCCGTGGTTGCGATCCTCGTCATCGGATCCCAGGTCGTCCGCCCCGTGGCGCCCAGCGGCGTCGCCGGGCAGCCTGTCTCGAGCGCGACTCCGTCGCCGTCAGTGGCCCCGACGACATCGCCCGCATCGGTGGTCGCGCCGCTCCCCGCGGCGGGCCTGGTGAAGGCCGGGACCTACCGCATGGGCGACGGCCAGTCGTCGATCCGGATCACGCTGCCCGACGGCTGGGAGGCCACCGGCGCCACCGAGCTGCGCAAGCACCGCGATGCCGCCGACGAGCTCACGTTCACCCTCTTCAGGTCGGACATCAACGTCTTCGCGGACGTCTGCAAGACGGACGTCGAGCCGCCCCGGACGGGCCCCACCAGCGAGGACCTGCTCGCCGCGCTCTCCGCCCAGGCGGGCACGGACGTCTCCGCCCCGGAGGCCGTCACGGTCGACGGCGGCACGGGCGTGCGACTCACGGTCTCGGTCCCCGCCGGGTTCGACTACGCCGGGTGCACGGACCGGGCGGCCAAGGTGTGGTCCGCGATCGGGAACGGAAACTGGCTCGCATTCGCCGAGAGCCCGGATGCCCAGGCCGCCACGATCTACGTCGTGGACGGGCCAGCGGGCCGCGTCGTCTACGGCCCGGGCATCGCGGCCGCGGCCTCGGAGGCGGATCGCGCGGAGCTCGACGCGATGCTGCGCTCCATCGCCCTGGAGCCGGCGCCCTAGCATGGCGAGCCCCCAGTCGGCCGCCGGCACCTGCTCCATCAGGGGCCAGATCTCGATGCGCCGCCTGGGGGCTCGCCCCCATCCTCGTGGCGCTGTGCTCAGTCCGTCACTTGGAGCTCCACCGGCACGCCCGGCGCGAGGAACGTGCCGATCCGCTCGGCCTCGGTGTCGATGGCCGCGCGCTCGGCACGGGCCAGCCGCCGCCACGGCGAGACCTCGATGGTCGTCGCCTTCGGGCGGAGCTCGTGGGTCCATGTCCCGACGACCGCGCCGCCGGACAGCACCACGGCGCTGATCCAGCCTGCCGTCCGGCTCACCAGCGGGCGCCGCGAGATCGGCAGCAGCGGCTCCGCTTCCTTCTGGAGCGACAGCGTGTACGGATCGAAGCCACCGAGGAGGCGGATCGTGCCGTCGGGCTCGGGATCGGTCGCCAGGAGCTCGCCGACGTCCTCGGCCAGCACGTACGCCTTCGTTCCCTCGAGATCCACGAGCACGAGCTGCTCGCCAAGCCGCTTCGACGCCGCCGTGACCCGGCCCGTCGACGCGCCCCACCATCTCGCGAGCTCGCCCTTTGACGAGCCGGGGAACGCGGCGAGGTGGCGCACCAGCACCGCGTCGAATCCGTCGTCGGCGGGCTCCCGCATCTCGATTCCCAGCCACGCGCCCGGATTGACAAACGTGACGTTGCGCCCGCGGTCGGGCCCGAACGCGAGCCTGCCGCTCGCGGCCGCGGGCTTGAGGAACGTGCCCCAGCCGGAGGCCACGCGGTCGGTGAACGCGGGGTCGCCCAGGTGGGTCGCGAGCGCCTGTGCCAGCTCGCCGCGCGTCATGGGCTCGTCCGTGAGGATCTCGCCGATGGCCTCCTGGAGCGCCAGCATCTCGGCCCGGGTGACCTTGAAGTAGCGCAGCCACACGTCCGTCAGCCAGTTCTGCCGGGTGCCCAGCCCGCGGACGAGCTCCGGCAGCTCGCGGGCGGCAACGAGGTGGAGCGTGCCGCGCATCGCCCACGTCTTCACGAGGGTGCGCCCCTCCCACAGCTCCCGCCCCGCGTCGGGACGCGCGAGGCCGGCCACCCGCACCTGCAGCGCAAGCTCCGCCGAGCTCATCACCTGCGCCTGGATCCCGACGTGCTCGCGCACGACCTCGAGCATGTCCCGCGCGGGCGCGCGCTCCAGCAGGTGCTGTCGACGCATGCGCAGCGCGGCCACCTGGCGCCACGTGGACCTGTCCATCCCGGCACGGTACCGCCGCAACGTGCCGGAACGTGGCAGATACGGCGTGCGGGTGGTCCTCGCACGATGGAGGACATCAGGCTCGGGAGGCTGCGGCCACCGGACAGCGAAGCGGGGCTGCCGGCGTGGGCAGCCCCGCTCCTGGTTCGCGGCGTCAGCCCCGCGTCAGGGGACCGGTTCGAACGCGTGCTTCAGGTCGTACTTGGCGACGCTGCGGCCGAGGTCGACGCCCGCCTCGACCGACGTCCGGTAGTGCACGCCGCCCCACACCCGGGCGTTGATGACCTCCGCCCGCAGCTGGTTGGCCTTGTCGAAGTGGCGAACGGCGTTGAGGTTGTTCGTCGCCGAGTCCGCCCCGCGGATGTCGACGTCGATCCTGGACGTGCCCAGGAACTGGGTGAGCACCTCGGCGATCGAGGACGTGACCGTCCCATGGGCCGCCGGGTACTCCGGGTGGTTCGGCGTCGTGAGGAGCGGACGCCAGCCGGTCTGCTCGACCGTCAGCGGGTTCCCGTCGTCGTAGCCCGGGGTGGGCCCGAAACCGTCGCCCGCCTGCACGGACGTCGGGTCGATCGCGGTGACCGGACGCCAGAACTGGAAGTGGTACTTGGCGTTGATGACCGCGATCCCCGCGTCGGCGCCGACGGTGTTGATCATCGCCGCGAGGCGCGCGGTCTCCAGCAGCCCGAGGGCGTTGTCGGCGGCGATGTCACGCACCAGCGTGTTCCACTGGCGCGGGACGTTGGCGGTGTAGAACCTCGCGACCGCCGTCTGCTCCGCGGTGCGAACCGCGCTCGTGTTCTGGCCCATCAGCTTGATCTCGTTGAAGTCGGCGACC
>JAICUV010000033.1 GCA_025935655.1 Chloroflexota bacterium
CCCCTCCTCGAGCTCGCGCCGGAGGAGCGGCGACCGCTCCAGCTTGTGGCGCACCAGCTCCGCCCGCTCCGGGAGCACGACGAGGAACCGGACGAGCCGATCGTCGGGCGGCATGCGCGCGTGCCGCCGGAGGACGGGCTCGCCGAGCATCGCGGTCCACTCGACCTCCCACAGGAACACGGCGCGTCCGCGGACGTACCAGATGACGTCCACGTCCTCGAGGTCCTCGCCACGGATCCGGCCGAGATAGGGCGGCCCAGCCGCCTCGCGGTCGTCGAGCCGCTCGCCGAGCGGGATCCCGTGCAGGCGCCGTGACTGCTGGCGGGCGCCGATCCAGCACTGGAAGCCCAGCCGGTGGCCGAGGTCCACGAGGGTCGCGATGAGCTCGCCATGCTCCTGGCTGCGCCGGACCAGGTCGTCGGTCGTGACGAGCCGCTCGGGCGTGCTGGCCATGCTCCGATAGCTCTCGAGGCAGGCGCGGACGAGGGGCTCGTCCGGCAGGTCCGGGCCGGTGAACAGGTTGCCGATCCGCTCGAGGAACTGGGTCTCGCTGAGCGGCCCGGCCGTGGACAGGAGGCTGTACGCGGCCCATTCCACGCGGTCCGCGAGCGGGACCGCGGCCGCGTCGCGGTCCGTGCGGTCGCCGAGCCACCAGCGATCCTCGACCTTGGCGAGGCGGCGGCCGTCGGCCCCGTCCAGGGCCTCGTGGACGAGGGACAGCAGGCGATCAACGTGGTCGATGTCGGCATCGGGCGGCGCCGCCGCGTCCTCCCCCACCGGCGCGGGTGGCCGGACCAGCCGGCGGAGGTGGCCCGCCCGGTCGAGGCCCACGAGGATCTCGCCCAGCAGCCCGTCGAACGTGACCGGCTCGCCGCGCAGCTTGAGCACGTCGACGGCCGCCTCCACGACCGCTCGCTGCGCGTCCTGCGCGGAAAACGGGGCGTTGACGATCCGCTCCGGGGGCGCGAACAGCCGCTCCGCGGGCGCGAGGTCGGGGTCGCCCGCACCGCCGGGGACCGGCGAGAGGACGACGTTGGCGCGCGTCCGCGGGCCGCCGGGCACCGCGCCCGAGCCGGGCGGCACCAGCTCCACGACACCGCCGCTCTCGCGTCCGGCCTCCGGCAGCCGCGCCGCGGAGACCCGGTAGCCGGCGGTCACCCCGCCGAGCACCGTCGCGACCAGGCTCTCCGCGCCGTCGCCCTCGAGCAGGAACACGATCCGGGCGTCCTTCGCCAGCGCCGGCTCCACGGCCCGCAGGCTCCGGGTGATCGCCGCCGCCTGCCAGCCCCACGATGGGCGGACCGGGGGACCGAACAGCGGTTCAAGGGGGAGCGTCTGCGCGGCCTCGCGACCCAGGACCCACGAGGTGCCGTGGTACGCCCATGCGATCCGGTCGGCGACCGGTCGGAGGGGCGGCATCCCCACGACGAGCCGGATGCGCGGCCGGTTGCCGCCCCGGGCGAGCTGCTCCGCCTCGAGCTCCAGGGCGCCGATCGCGGCGGGCGTCGCCTGCCTCAGGACCGCCGACGCGGATCCCTCCACGAGACTGCGAAGGTCCTCGCCGAGGCGCGCGGGGACGGGTCCCCACGCGCCGCTCTCCAGCCGCTGGACGAAGCCGCGCACGAGGCGGATGCCGTCCTCGAACGCGAGCCACGGGTTGCGCTCCCGCCACTGCGCCGCGCCCGGCAGCTTCACGTGGCCCTGGGCGATGCGCAGCGGGGCGAGACGACCCGGGCTCGTGGCGAGACGGCTCGCGGGCGCGAGCGCGTGGAGGAGCGCGAGCCGGAGCGCGGCCTCGATCGGGGCCGCCCGCAGGTCCTCTTCGATCCGCTCGAGGATCGCCGCGAACGCCGACAGCTGGCGCGGGGTGTGCAGGTCCAGCAGCTCGTACGGGAGCTCGGCGGCGCCGTCGAGCACCGGGAACCGGTCGGCGAGCCGGGCTCTGAGCCCCCGTCCGTCCGGGTCGAGGGCGAGGGCGACGTCCTGCGCGTCGAGCGGTGCCTGGCGCTGCTCGCCCCCGCCGAGCTGGTCCCGGCAGACCGGGCAGCGGTAGTGCTTGCGCACGGGTCGTGGGCCGCGCGGACCCGCGTCGTCGGGGGCCTCGGCGGCCCACGTCAGCTCCTCGAGGACGACCGGCCGGTCGCAGGTCGCGCAGCGGCTGGCGTAGCGGTCCGTGATGGATGCCTTGAGGCTGGAGTCCCGGCGCGCGGACGCGGCGAGGGCCTGGACCGCCGCGTCGAGGTGCCGCAGGTCGGGCGGCCGGAGCACGATCTCGGCGAGGAGCCGGTCCAGCGGCGTGGATTCGAGGCTGACGCCCTTGCGCTGCGCGTCGATCGCGGCACGGGCCACCCAGCCGCCGCGCCCGAACAGGTCGAGGACGATCTCGCCGGGCTGGCTCGCCGCGTCGAGCCGGGCCGCGACCAGTGCCGGCGCGGGCGGCGGCGCGAAGCGCTCGAACGCGGGGAGGCTGAAGCCCGGATCGGCCCGCAGGAGGAGCGCACGGCCAGCCATATCGGGCTCGATTGTCGCAGACGGCGCCGCGCACGGACGAACGGCGGAGAGCGCGCGCACGGGTGTTGGAATCGAAAACGGGGCGCACGCGGCGCCCCGTTCCCATCGATGCCTGGTGGGGCTACGGCTCCTCGAGCTCGTCGGTCTCCTCGACGAACGCCTCGTACGTCGTCTCCTCCGGCGGCAGGACCCGGTCGAGGTTCTCGATCTCCTCGTCCTCGATGTCGTCCTCGAGGTCGTCCTCGAGGTCCTCGTCCTCGCGGACCAGCGTGCCCTTGGTGTACGGGCGCAGGTCGGTGGACTTGGCGGCGGTCGGGAACGAGACCTTGCCGTAGTTGCGGGGGTCCTGGAAGACCTCGCGGATGATGAGCCGCACGTCGCGGTCCCCCAGCGACGTGACGCCGGCGAGGTACTTGTTGCCATCCGCCATCAGCTTGAGCAGGCGAGCGGCGACCCGCGGCTCCACGACGCCGATCCGGATCCCGTTGCTGATGGCGATCAGCCGGTTGCCTTCGGGGATGAGCTCCACCGCGTCGCCCGGGTTGACCTGCGCGAGCTCGGCGGAGCGGGCGAGGTTGGTCAGGTGGGCGAACCCGGTCTTGCCGGTCTCCTCGACGAAGATGCTGACCGGGGCCTTCGAACCGTCCTTCGCCGGGACGGTCTTCTCGCCTGCCTCGACGAGGAGCACCTTGAGGCGGTCGATGTTGCGCTCGGCGATCCGGTTGGTCGGGTCGAGCGCGAGGGCCTTCTGGTAGTGCTCGCGCGCCGAGCCGAGCTCGCCCAGCTCCCACAGCGCCTTGGCGAGGCGGTTCTCGGCCTCGGAGTCGGCGCCAAGCTCCAGCAGGCGGCGGTTCGTCTCGGCCGCATCGGCCCACGCGGCGGCGGTCGCCTGGGCGATCGCCTGCTCCGCCAGCTGGCGCTTGAGGCGCGTCTGGCCCGCGGGCGTCTGGGCTGCGGCGTCGATCTCGGGGAAGGTCACTGAGGGGTCGTCCTTTCGGTCCATCTTCGCGTCGCGGGGCTGGCATGCCGGGTGCGGGACACGCCGAAACCGCGCGGGTCGCGGGCACGTGTTTCTAGCATCGACCGCGCGGGCCGTCAAACGTGGCGGGTCATCCGCGCAGCTGGAGGTTCCACAGGACGACTACCGCGCCGAGGCCCACCAGGAGCGCGAGCTCCCACAGGAACCGGGGCTCGCGACGCCTCGCCGGGGCGGCCCCGTGGAGCGCGTCCCACAGGTAGAACACGAGGGTGAGGATCGCGGGGCCGAGGAGCCGCGGGACGTCCATCGCCCGGGTGGCGCCCGCCGCGACGGCCACCACGATCGCGTAGGTCAACGCCGATCGCGCCGCGTCGGCAGCGGAGCCGTAGCGGAAGACCGCGACGCGGTAGCCCAGCAGCAGCGCGATCAGGGCGTCATCGATCGCGAGGACGAGGAGCCAGCCCTGGCTGAGCGTCGCCTCGCCGGCGACCGCGCCGCCGGGCTCCGCGAGGCCACTGGGGACGAGCGTCGCGACGCCCGTGAAGGCGATGAACGCGGCCACCACCGCCGCGAGGAGCACGCGCGCGCGGTCCGAGTCCGTCGCCCCGGTCCGCTGGCCCAGCAGGCGGAGCTCGAGGGCCAGGATGCGGTCGAGCAGCACGGCGAACCCCGCGAGGTACGGGACCATCGCGAGCCCCGGTGACACGAGGTGGATCGCCGCGCCCGCGCCCCCGGTGAGCACCGCCGGGATGAGCAGGTTCTCGAACGGCCGCCGGTTGCGCTCCGACGCGAGCACCCCGATCCCGGCCAGCAGCATCACGACCGGCAGCAGGCCCGAGATGAGGAACGCGTCCGCGGGCTCCACCAACCGGGTGAGGGCCACGAGCACGACGGCCACGAGCACGAGCTCGCGGCGCGCGACGACGGACGAGACCTGGCTGGTGAGCATCGCGGCGGATGGTACGTCGACCGGCCGGGCGACGGGCGGGGGCGCCACGTCAGACCCGCGACGGCTTGCCCGCGACCCAGTCGAGCAGCTCGTCGAGCGGACGGGTGTTGAGCACGTTGCGCGGCTCGACCCAGGCGCGCCGGGCCTGGTCCACGCCCCAGCGGACGTAGCCCAGCTCTTCCGTGCGGTGGGCGTCGGAGTCGATGGACAGGACGCAGCCCATCTCGTGCGCGCGCCGTGCGCGCTCGGCCGCGAGGTCCAGGCGGTGCGGCGAGCCGTTGATCTCGAGCGCCGTCCCCGTGGCGGCGGCCGCCTCGAACACCGCGTCCCAGTCCAGGTCCAGGTCGTCGCGGGTCTGGATCATCCGGCCCGACGGGTGCGCGATGACGTCCACGTGCGGGGAGCGGATGGCGTTGAGCGTGCGGCGGGTCAGGTCCGCGCGCGGCTGGCGCCGCGCGACGTGGACGGACGCGACGACGAGGTCGAAGCGGGCGAGGAGCTCGTCCTCGTAGTCGAGGACGCCGTCCGCGCGGACCTCCAGCTCGCAGCCGTGGAGCAGCCGGAAGCCCCCCGCGTTCGCGCCCGCCGGGAGCTCGCCGCGCGCCTCCTCGGCCGCGAACCGCTCGTTGAGCGCGGCAATGATCTCGCGCTCCTGCTCCACGCGGTCGGGCGTCAGGCCGCGAGCGATCGCGAGGCTCTGGGTGTGGTCGGTGAGCACCTGGTACTCGTAGCCCAGCCGGCGCGCGGCCTCGGCCATGACCTCGATGGAGTGGACGCCGTCGCTCCAGTCGGAGTGCGAGTGCAGGTCGCCGCGCAGGTCGGCCCGCGTGATGAGCGCCGGCAGCCGCCCCTCGTAGCCCGCCTCGACCTCGCCGCGGTCCTCGCGGAGCTCGGGCTCGATGTACGGGAGGCCGAGGAACCCGTAGGCCCCGGCCTCATCCTCGAACGTCCGCAGCTCGGCGGCGTCGCCCTCGAGCGGCCGGCCCTCCTCGTCGATGCGCAGGAAGCCCTTCTCGCTCAGCGACCAGCCGCGGTCCCTCGCGATGCCGCGCAGCCGGATGTTGTGGTCGGCGGAGCCGGTGAAGTGGATGAGATACGTCCCGGCCTCGCCCGGCGGCATGACCATGAGGTCGACCTGCGGCCCGCGCTGGAGCGTGATCGCCGCCTTCGCGGTGCCGGCCCCCAGGACCGTGTCCGCCATCCCGAGGTGGGTGAACCGCTCGATGACGGCGCGCGGCTCGTCGGTCTCGACGAGCAGGTCGAGGTCGCCGATGGTCTCGCGACGGCGACGCAGCGACCCGGCCTGCACGATGCGGCGCACGCCGGCGACGCCCGCCAGCTGGCTGACCAGGTCGTCGCTGAGCGCCTGGGCCCGGTGGATCAGGAGCCGCTGCGGCCGGGATTCGAGCTTCTCGATGCCCTCCACGATCCGCTCCTCGGTGCTCGCCGAGATGCCCTTGATCGTGCGCAGCCTGCCCCCCTCGGCAGCCGCCTTGAGCCCGGGCAGGTCCGCGATGCCGAGGGTCTCCCACACCAGGCGGACGGTCTTGGGCCCGACGCCCGGGATCCGCAGCAGGTCCACGAGCGTGGGCGGGATCTCCGCCCGGAGGGTGTCGTAGTAGGCCATGTGACCCGTGGTCGCGAGCTCGGTGATCTTGTCCGCGATCGCGGCCCCCACGCCCGGGATCGGTCGTCGCTCACCGGCCGCGTACGTCGCGGCCACGTCGAATGGGGCCCGGGCGATCGCGTCGGCGGCCCGGTGGTAGGCGACGGTCTTGAACACGAGCTCGCCCTTGACCTCGAGGATGTCCCCGATCTCGTGGAAGATCCGGGCGAGGTCCCCGTTCGTCACCGCGCGCTGGGCGTCCGGCTCGTCGCCGTCCTCGTCATCGCGCGGCGGGGCGTCGTCCGGCGGGGCGTCGTCCGGCGGGGCGTCGTCGCGGGAGTCCATCAGCGGAGGGTAGCGCGGCGGGTGCGAGCGGCGGGTCCGCCACGTGCCGCCCGGTCTCTGGTCGCCTCGCCGGCCTGTCGGGTGCTCGGTGCGCGATCACTGCGATGGGCCCTTCATCGCGGCGCTCGCTCACCACGCGGCGGAGCGAGGGCAGCCCGGACGCCGCTCGCCCACCGAGCAGCCGGATGCGCGGCGCATCGCTTGGGTCGGTGGGTGAGCGCGCGCCGTAGGATCGGGGGCGTGGGATCGCCCGTCGTCACCCCGTCCGCCGCCCGACTCGCCGGCGAGCTCGTCGCGGGATCGGGCGCGGCCGCCATCCGGCCCGAGCTCGAGGCGTGGCTCTCGGCGTCGCCGCGGTTTCGCGCGTTCGCGACGGCCGATGCGCCAAAGCTCCGCAAGAAGCTCCGCGGGGCATCGGATCCCGCCACCCTGGCCGATGTCCGGCTCGAGCTCGTCGTCGCCGTCCGGCTGCACGGCGATCGCCGGCTCACGCTCGCGTGGGAGCGCCACGGCTCGCGGCTGGGCGGGCCGGACTTCGAGGTGGCCCTGCCGGGCGCGCGGCCGACCGCCCTGGAGGTCACCCGCCTCCGCCGCGATCCGGTGACCGTCGAGCCCGGCGTCCCATGGCTGGGCAAGCTGCGCCAGCTGCCGCCTGGCGTGGCCAACGTGCTCGTCGTCGGGATCGAGGGCGCGAGGGCCGACGCCCTCGATGTCGCGTCGTCCGTCCGGGCCGTCCGCGCGCGGGCCGACGCGCGCGACGAGGCGTACCTGGAGGCGAGGGGCGTCGCGGGCAGCCGAGCCTTCTACGATCGCTTCCTGCGACTCGGCGCCGTGATCGCGTTCGCGGAGGACGCGGCGGGCGACGAGCGAGCGAGCGTTTGGCGCAATCCGTCCGCCCGAATCCGCGTCCCGGAGCCGGTGCTGCGGGCGTGCCTCGCGGGGCTGCGCGGCGGCTGAGTGGTCCCGCCGGGGAGTGCTGCAGAGCGGTCTCCTGCCCGATGGCGTTGCGCCGCCGGGGTGCGCCACCCCCGTGCGCCACTCCGGTGCGCCACCGGATGAGCAGACGCTCGATCTGCGCACTCCACGCCCCGAATCGTCCCAGGAGGGCAGCGATCATCTGCGTCCTGCGCATCACGGAGGCAGAACCGGCGCGCCTTCATCGAGTGGCGCACCAGGGTGGCACGGCGCTGGTGGCACGGCGCCGCGGGTGGGCGTGCGCCGGCTGGCGCGAGCCTACGCGGCGACGACCCGGTCGCGGCCCCCGCGCTTCGCGCGGTAGAGCGCGCGGTCCGCCTCGTCGATGACGTCCTCGAGCAGCTGGTCGGGCGACGAGGCGACCGAGACCCCCACCGACACCGAGACGCCTGGGACGCCGAGCTTGCGCAGGTCGAGGGACGAGACGGCACGCCGGACGCGCTCCCCCACCTCGACCGCGATCTCCGGCCCCGGGTTCTTGAGCAGCACGGCGAACTCCTCGCCACCGAAGCGCGCCGGGACGTCGTCCTCGCGGACGGCGCCCGCGATCGCCTGGGCGACCTCGCGCAGCACGTGATCGCCGACCGCGTGCCCGAAGGTGTCGTTGAGCTTCTTGAACCGGTCGATGTCGATCATCAGGACGCCCACCCGGTCCTCGGCCCGGCGGCGCTTCGCGAGCAGGCCGACGTACTCGTCGAAGTAGCGGCGGTTCGGCAGGCCCGTGAGCGCGTCCGTCGTCGCGCGCGCCTCGGCCTCGCGGAGCGAGTACACCCGGGCGAGGGCCGCGGAGGCTTCCACGGCGGCGGCCTCCAGGATCCGGCCCGCAGAGGCCGGCCAGGGGACCCGTGTCCGGCGCGACAGGACGATGGCGCCCTCGACGCGGCCGTTGACGCGCAGCGGCGCCGCGACGACGTTCGAGAGCCCGTACGCGGCGCGCAGCCGGTCGGCGATCCGATCCGCGATCCGCTGCTCCGCGCCCTCTCGAGCCGGGACGGCGTGACGGGCGCGCGCCCGCATGGGCAGGGTCGCGATGGCCGCGCCGCCGGCGGGCTCGAGCAGGAGTCCGTCGTACCCGGAGGCGCCGCGTCCGAGGCGGTCCGCGGCGATGCCCAGCGGCACGAGCTGCGGGTCGCCGTCCGGATCGGGCTCGATGGGGACGGCCGTCAGGCGCCGGCCACGGGCCGCCGCGACCGCGAGTGCGGCCATCGCCTCGTCGTCGGCCGGGTCCTCGAGCTCCGCGAGCGGCAGCGAGGTGCGGGACGTCGGGGCGCCGGGCCTGGTGGGCGAGAGGATCGCCTCGAGCGAGCGGCCCTCCGGCCGGCGGCGCACGACCGCGACGTGGTCGGCACCGGTCGCGACGCCCAGCTCCTCGACGATCGCGTCGACGATCGCATCCGGCGACACCGACCGGGCAAGGCCCCGCAGGATGCGGGCGAAGGATTCGGCCTCGCTCCGGCGACTGCCCTCCTGGCCGGCGACCACGTCGCGCTCGCGGGTCGATGCGACCCCCACGAGCGCGAGCAGCACGAGCACGACCGCGTCGATGGGATGGGGATCGAGCACGAGGCGCGCGGCCTCGATCAGCCCGAGGGAGCCGAGGAGGATGAGGAGGGGTCTCCGAGCCAGGGCCCGCAGATCGATGCGTTCCCGAAGCTCGCGGAATGACGCTTCTCGGTTCCTCACCCTGGAGACCAAGCATGGGACCACGGGGGCCCTGCGGCAAGGCCAGGCGCCAGTACCAGTGGCGACGGGAGTCCTGGTACTTCCGTACCGGGTCAGGCCTCCCCGGACCGCACCCCAGCCGCCCCGATCGGCTCGCCGGCGGAGCGCTCTGCGCGCATGCGGCCGGCCAGTCGTACTGCCCGGGATCCGACCTCGGCGGTCGCGTGCGCCAGGCTCCCGGCCTCGAACCGGTTGCCGCCCAGGTCCTTGGCGTCGTAGAGGCCGGCGTCGGCGGCGGCGATGAGCTCGGTCGCGGAGTACCCGTCCCGGAGATGCGTCGCGATCCCGATGGACGCGCCGATCGTGAACGGCTGGCGGTTGCCGTCCGTGAACGGCGAGCCGGCGAACGCGGCGAGGATCCGCCGCGCGACGGCGGCGGCGTCCTCGCGATCGGTCTCCGGGAGGATGAGCGCGAATTCGTCGCCGCCGTAGCGAGCCGCGACGTCGGACGCGCGCAGGGCGCCGCGGATCAGCTCCGCCACGTGGACCAGCACCCCGTCCCCGTAGACGTGGCCGAAGGTGTCGTTGACGACCTTGAAGTCGTCGAGGTCGATCATCACCACCGACAGCGGACGACGGGTGCGGACGGCCCGGACGACCTCCTCCGACAACCGCTCGTGGAGGTACCGGTGGTTGAAGAACCCGGTGAGCGGGTCGCGGTCGGCGAGGTTGCGCGCCGTCTCGTACAGCCGCGCGTTCTCGAGCGCCATCGCCGCCTCGTGGGCCATCGTCCGGGCGATGGTGATGTGACTCGCGTCCGACGTCGGGCGGCCCCGCGAGGTGAGCTCCACGAGCCCGATCGCCTCCCCCTTCGCGACGAGCGGCAGCATCACGAGGCCGCGCATCCCGTCCTTGCGCAGGAGCTCCACCTCGGCAGGATCCGCGTCGGGGATCTCCGCGTCGATGACGGAGATCGCCCCCTCCTCGAGGACCCGGGAGGTCACGGGGTACCCCTCCAGCGGGTAGAAGTCGTCGAGCGAGGGCCGCAGGTCCGCCGGGAAGCAGCCCAGCGTCCGGAGCCGGTCGTTGGGGCGATCCCAGTCGCTGATCTGGGCCTGGTCCGCGCCGACGGCGCGAGCGAGATGCTCCGCCATGAGGTTCGCGACGTCGACCGGGTCCAGCGAGCGGGTGAGCGCGCTGCTCATGTCGAGCAGCTGCCGCAGCTCGTCCGCGAGGCGCCGCGTCTGGGCCACGTGCGAGGCGCCGGCGAAGGCGGTCGCGGCGAGGTCGGCGAGGATCGTGAGCAGGCGCAGGTCGTCGTCATCGAACTGGCGCAGCCCCAGCTTGGACAGCGTGATCACGCCCACGAGGGTGTCCTCGTGGACCATCGGCACCACGAGCATCGACTCGTCGACGTCGTCCGTGCCGGGGATCGATGACCCGCGCGGGTCGAGGTTCGCGTCGTCCACGCGGATCGCCGTCCGGTGCTTGGCCACCCAGCCCGTGAACCCGACGCCGAGCGTCGTGCGCAGGATGTCCATGTCGACCTTCTCGTACTCGCCGACGCGGCCCTCGAAGGCGATCGGGACGAGGTCCTCGGGCGGCTCCAGCAGGTAGACGCGCGCGTTGTGGTAGTCGATGACGCGCTGCGTCTCCTCCACGACGGCCCGGCCCACGCCGTCCGGCGAGAGGCTCAGGCTCATCCGGCGGGCGGCGTGCTGGAGCACCTCCAGCTGGGCGTTGCGCCGCGCCTCCGAGGCCCGCGCCCGGCCGACGAGCGCCCCGGTGGCGAGGAGCGTGCCGCCGACGGTGAGGTCGAGGACGAGGACGATGTCCTCGACCGACTCGGGGCCGCCCTGGAACGCCCAGCCCGCGACGCCCAGCAGGAGGATGAGGAGTCCGCCGAAGAACGCGATCGCGTGGAGCCGGGCCGCGCCCGCGGGCGTGCGGCGGGGGTTCGGACGACGCGCGGACAGGGAACTCGGCAGCACGTCCCAGATCGTGTCACCGCGCGGTCGCCGGGGGCACCAATCGAAGGTACTAGCCGCGAGATCCCGCGCCCGCCGCGGACGCATCATGGAGCCATGCCAGCGCGGCCGACAGTGGCGATCGACGAGGAGCATCCCGGGAGACCCCCCGCGGATGCTCCGCGGCCGCGCCTCACGGCCGTGGTCCCGGCGCGCAACGAGTCCGCTCGCATCGGCGCGACGATCGCCGACCTGCGGCGCTGGGTCGACGAGATCGTGGTCGTCGATGACGCCAGCGACGACGCCACCGGGAGCATCGCGGCAGCGGCAGGGGCGACGGTGATCCGCAGCGATGGCCGACTCGGGTACATCTCCGCGGTGCAGCGTGGGTTCCGGGCCGTCTCCGACGGGATCGTGGTGACCGTGGACGCCGATGGCGAGATGCCGGTCGAACGCATCCCCGAGCTGGTCGCGCCGATCGCCTCCGGAGCGGCGGACATGGTGCAGGGCCACCGGTCCGCGGTGCCCCGGCTATCGGAGCGCGCCGTCAGCGCCATCGCCTCCATCGCGGGACCGGTCGGGGACTCCGGGACCGGCTTCCGGGCCCTGCGAGCGGACCTCGCGCGGGAGCTGGAGATCCCGGGCTCGTGCATCTGCGGCACGTTCACGCTCTCCGTCATGGCCCGCGGCGCGACCGTTGCCGAGGTCGCGGTCGAGGCGCGTCGGGTGCCCGGCCGGCGGCGGCGCATCGCCTGGAACCGCCTCGGCCAGGCGCTGCTGGTGGCGCGCATGGCCATCCGCGCGCGGCGGCGCAGGGTGCGTGTGCGCACCGGACCGGCGTAGGACCACTTGGGGATCGTCCCGCGGGCGGGTTCGCCCGACACTCGGGTGGCATTCATCCGCCCATCCGGCGATGCCCTCACCCAGCCGTGGAGCCGCCCGTGACCAAGCCCCAGCTCAGCCGTCAGGTCGCCTTGGCGGTCCTCGTCGCCGGCGCCGCCCTCGTGGCGTCGGCTGGCGGCGCCCCTGCCGCGGCCGCCGTCCCCACGACCACGCCGATGATCCTGCAGGAGGTGCCCGTGTGGGACCTCGAGCAGAACACCAACGGCATCTGTACGTCCGGCGCCTCGCTCGTGATCAAGAACGCGGCCGGAACCTTCAACGCCAGCAACTACCTGGAGAAGGCGCAGGCCTGCGGGTTGAAGGTGATCTTCGCCTTCCCGGAGACGATCAACTACGGCACGGGGACGATCTACCCGTCCCGCGTCGCGAAGTGGGTCAACAAGGTCAAGAACAACCCGGGCACCTTCGGCTACATCTCGGTCAAGGAGCCGTCCTGGCACGGGATCAGCGCGTCCGAGATCCGGACCATGTACAAGGCGTTCCGGGCGGCGGACTCGAAGCACCCGGTCATCGCGCTGTTCGGGGACCTCCCCCACTTCGGGACGAGCCGCAACCCGTATGGCACCGGGATGTCCAACATCGTGATGTTCGACTGGTACCCGGTCGAGACGACGAACGGCACGGACTCGGTCTACCTCACGGGGGCCAGGACATGGTTCCCGCGCGCGAAGTCGCTGGTCGCGAAGATCAGCCCGACCAAGCGCATCTTCCTCATGGTGCAGACGCACAAGTACCTCAAGCCGGCCACGCACAAGAAGCAGCGGCCGACCGAGCTGCAGCTCCGGCGCCAGGTCCGCGACGGCTTCAACTACCTCGGCGCGGACGGGATCGCCTTCCACGTGTGGCGGAACACGAACTACACGAGGGACCAGCTCCGCGACCCGGCGATGGTCAGCTACATGTCGCGGATCTTCGCGGACGTCAAGGCCGGGACCTTCCAGTGAGCTGATCCCGGCGGCGCAACCCCGATGCCCCGGCCCCGGCCGGGGCATCGCCATGTCGGACCGGAGGCGCGGAAGGTAGACTCTCCGCCGACATCATCCGCAGCTCAGGGCCAGTCGGCCACCCGCCACTGGACCGAAGTGGGGGCAAACGTGGCACAGCGCATCCTCGTCCTCGGCGGCGACGGCTACCTCGGTTGGCCGACCGCGATGGCGTTCTCCAGGCAGGGTCACCGGGTCGCCGTCGTGGACAACTTCGCGAAGCGACGGTGGGAGCTCGAGATCGGCGTCCGGCCGCTCGTGCCCCTCCCCACCCTGCACGAGCGAGCGCAGGCGTGGCACGAGGTCACCGGTCTCGAGATCGAGCTGTTCGTGGGCGACCTCACCGACTACGCGTTCGTCGAGTCCGTGTTCGCGTCCTTCCGCCCCGACGCGGTGATCCATTACGGCGAGCAGCCTTCTGCCCCGTACTCGATGATCGACGTCCGGACCGCGACCTATACCCAGGCGAACAACGTGGTCGGCAACCTCAACGTGCTGTTCGCCATCCGCGACCTCGCGCCGGAGACACACCTCGTCAAGCTCGGCACGATGGGCGAGTACGGCACGCCGAACATCGACATCGAAGAGGGCTACCTCACGGTCAACCACAACGGCCGTGAGCACACGTTCCTCTATCCGAAGACGCCGGGCTCGCTGTACCACCTCACCAAGGTCCACGACAGCCACAACATCCACTTCGCGTGCCGCGTGTGGGGCCTGCGCGCCACGGACCTCAACCAGGGCGTCGTGTACGGCATCGAGACGGACGAGACGGCGCTCGATCCGCGCCTCACCACGAGCTTCCACTACGACGAGGTCTTCGGCACCGCGCTCAACCGGTTCTGCGTGCAGGCGGTCGTCGGCCACCCGCTCACGGTCTACGGCAAGGGCGGCCAGACCCGCGGCTACCTGAACATCCGGGACACGATCCAGTGCCTCGGGCTCGCCGTGGCCCACCCGGCCGACGCGGGCGAGCTGCGCGTCTACAACCAGTTCACGGAGCAGTTCTCCGTCCTGGAGCTTGCGGAGCGGGTCCGAGATGCGGCGGCCGCGGGCGGACGGGAGGTCGTCATCGAGCGGATCCCCAACCCCCGCAAGGAGGACGAGAGCCACTACTACAACGCGAAGCACACCAAGCTCCTGGACCTCGGCCTCGAGCCGCACTACCTGTCGGACGAGCTCATCGGCTCGATGATCGACACGATCGACCAGCATGCCGGCGACATCAACCGCGACGTCATCCTGCAGGGCGTGAAGTGGGTGCCGGACAAGCTGCGCGACGCGCGCGAGGTCGGGGCGGCCGCCGGCCGGTGAGCGTCGGCCGAGTCCTCGTCACGGGCGGCGCCGGCTTCATCGGTTCAGCGCTGGTTCGCAGGCTGGCTGCGTCAGGCATCGCCGTCCGGGTGCTGGATGACCTGTCGATCGGGCGCCGGGCGTATCTCGACGGCCAGCCATGCGAGCTCCTGGTGGGCACGCTGACGGACCCGGAGGCGGTCGCCACGGCAGTCGCGGGATGCGACGCCGTCGTCCACCTCGCGGCCCGGGCCGGGATCCCGGATTCGGTCACCGACCCCCTGGGCACCTTCGAGGCGAACGTCACGCACACGGTGCGGATGCTCGACGCGGCGCGGATCGCCGGAGCGCGTCGGTTCGTCCTCGCCAGCAGCAACGCGGTCCTCGGGCCGCACGTGCCGCCCGCGGACGAGACCGTGCTCCCGCGGCCCTCCTCGCCGTACGGGGCCTCGAAGCTGGCCGGCGAGGGCTACGTGACCGCCTACGCGGACACCTACGGCATGGCCGCGTGCGCGCTGCGCTTCTCGAACGCGTACGGACCGCGGTCACTGCACAAGAAGAGCGTCGTCGCGGCATGGATCCGCGCGGGCCTGGCCGGGGCGCCGCTCACGATCCATGGCGACGGGGAGCAGACGCGCGACTTCGTGCACGTGGACGACCTCGCCGGCGCGATCCTCGCCGCCCTCCGGGCGCCCGAGGACCGGGTCGCCGGCGCGGTGCTCCAGGTGGGCACGGGCCGGGAGACGACCGTGAACGAGCTCGCGGCCACGCTGGAGCGCGCGATGGGCCACCCGCTCTCGGTCGAGCGGGGCCCGGTCCGGCCCGGCGACGTCTCGCGCAACTCCAGCAGGGTCGACCGCGCGGCCGAGCTCCTGGGCTGGCGATCGCAGGTCGAGCTCCTCGAGGGCCTGCAGGAGACGGCGGCATGGTTCGAGGCAGCGCTCGCGACCCCGGCGCTCGCGGGCGTCGTGCCGGACAGTCGATCCGGCTCGGAGTGACCGGCTCGCCGGCGTCCGCGACACGGCCGACACCCGGCACCGAGGACCAGCAGGCCCGCGGGCGCCGTGCGGCGCTGGCACGCGACTCGCTGCTCACGATCGGCACGCGGTTCGGGCTGGCGGCCCTGATCCTCGGCACCGACATCGTCCTCGCCCGCCTGCTCGGGCCCAGCGCGAAGGGCCGGTTCACGCTCGTGCTGCTGCTGTCCCAGCTCGCCGCCGTCGTGGCCGCGTGGGGGATGGACGCCGCGCTCGGGGTCGTGGCCGGACGGGGCCGCGAGGACGCACGCCGCGGCTTCGGAAACGCCGCGATCTGGTCGCTGGTGGTCGGCGGCCTGGCGGCGATCGTCGCCTGCTGGCTGTACGGGCTGCCGACAGACGTCAGGCCGCGCGGGCCGCTGGCGCAGGTCATTCCGAACCTGTCCGCCGCGCAGTTCCTGTTCGGCGCGCTGGCGATCCCGGGCGAGCTGTTCTTCGCCCTCGGGCTGTACGCGCTCCTGGGCCGGCGACAGGTCGCCGCGTACAACGCGATCCGGCTCCTGCGACGCGGGACGCTGCTCGCGCTCGTGGTCGCGGCGGCCGCGATCGCCCGGCTCTCGCTCGATGTCGCGGTGGTGTGCAACCTTGTCGCGCTCGCTGCCACCGTCGCGGCGATCTCGCTCGCCGCCCGGCGCGACGGCACGGCATCGCTCCGGGGATCGTGGCGACTGCTGGGTGAGGAGCTGCGATTCGGGACGCGCGTCCTGCCGGGCGCCCTCGCCGAGCGGCTCCAGCTCCGGTCCGATGCGTTCCTGCTCAACGCGATCGTGGGCATCAGCGCGACGGGCGTGTACTCCGTCACGGCCGGTCTCGCGGAGACGCTGTGGTACATCCCGAATGCGCTCGGCACGGTCATGTTCAGCCGGGCGGTCGATCCCGGAGACGACGCCGCGGGCACGGCCGTGGTGCTCTCGCGGGTCACGATCGCCGTCACCGTGGTGCTGGCCATCCCGACGTTCATCCTCGGCCCCGCGCTGGTCGAGCTGCTCTACGGGGCGGCGTTCGCGGAGGCCGGGGTGGCGCTGCGCTTCATCCTGCCTGGCATCGTGGCCTACAGTGCGGTCGCCGTGCTCTCGCGATATCTCATCGGCCGGGGGCGCCCGGGGCTGGCCACGACCACGATGCTCGTGGGGCTCGCCGTGAACATCGCCTCCAACGTCGTCCTCATCCCGACCTTCGGGATCGTCGGCGCCGCGATCTCGTCCTCCATCTCGTACTGGATCACCGCGCTCCTGGTGCTCGTGGCGTTCCGGCGGCTGTCGGGCCGCGGCCTGGCGGAGACCCTCGTCCTCCGGCCCCGCGACGTCTCCACGGCGTGGCGGGCGCTGCGCCATCGACCTGTCGGTGCGGCGGTCTCCCGCGCCCCGGCGCCCGGCGGAACCGTGCCCGCCGTGGACGCCCCCAACCTGGACGCCGCGGCGGAGCCCGGGCCGGGCGAGCAGCCATGAGCGGCATCCGGGTCGCGATCCTGGACGACGCGCCGTACGTCTCGTGGAACGGGCAGGTTCACGCCGTGAATGCCACCTTCCACCGGTTCGCGGCGGCGCTCCTCGACGTTCGCGAGGCGTCCGGCGAAGCCATCGTCGAGCGGGTCGTGCTCGCCGCACCGGTGCGGCCCGCCCTCGTCGCTCCCGAGACCCTCCCGGTGGACCGCAGGATCCGGGTGGTCCCGACCGAGCCGTTCGACGGGATCGCGGGCTACCTGCGGCGGGCCCCGGCGATGGTGGCAGGCAACGCGCCGCGCCTCCGCCGCGCGTTCAGGGACTGCGACGTCGTCCTTCTCCGGCTGCCGGCATCCAACGGGCTCCTCGGGGCCGTGCTCGCAGCGACCCTCGGCCGACCGCGCATCGCCTTCGTGGTCGGGAGCGTTCGGGACGTGGTCGCCGGGCAGGGCCGGAACGGCCTCCCCGGGGTGGCCGCCCGACTCGTGGGCGCCGGGTACGACGCGATGACGCGCCTGGCGGCGACCGGCGGGGAGACGATCGTGGTCGGCGCAGATCCGGCCGGCGACGGCATCCTCAGCAGCCTCGTGCTTCCCGCGGAACTCAGGGATCGCCGGGGGGCGCCATGGCCGCATCGGGCGCCGTCACTGCGGCTCGTGTACGCGGGTCGGCTGGCCGAGGGAAAGGGGCTCGACGACCTGCTCGCGGCCGTCGAGATGCTGGCGGTGTCGGAGGCGCCGGGTGCGAGCGCTGGCGTCACGCTGGACCTCGTCGGCGACGGGCCGGCACGGGCCACGCTCGAGTCGAGGGCGGCCGCGCTCGGGATCGCGGACCGGGTGCGGTTCGCGGGGTATCTCGCCGAGCGCGAGCCATACCTGCGGGCCATCGCGGCGGCGGACGCGTTCGTCTCGCCCTCGCCGGCGGAAGGGTTCCCGAAGGCGGTGCTGGATGCCATGGCGGTGGGTGTGCCGGTCGTCGCCGTCCCGGCGGGTCGCCTGGCCGACATCGCCGCCGCGCGGGCGACGCCCGATGGGGCGGCGATCCTCCCGGTCCGCGCGAGCGATCCCGCGGCCATCGCGGCGGCGATACGGTCGCTCGCCGGAGACCCACCGGAGGCGCGTCGCCTCAGGGCGGCGGGAGCTGCCTTCGCGGCCGCGCACACGATGCCCGCCGAAGCCGCACGCCTCGCCGAGGTGCTTCGCCGGCAGGCCTCGAGGGGCGTTGGCGAGGGCCGCGTCAGGCGGCGCTGAAGCCGGCGAACAGGATCGACGCGAGCAGCAGCGCGACCGCGAGGTTGACGATCGTCGCCGTGCCGAACACGAGGACGGGCTTCCAGCCGGCCTCGCGCACCGACACGACGCGCAGCTCCAGCCCGATGCTCACGAAGGCCAGGATCAGGAACCACGTGCGCAGCGCGTTGACGACGGCGATCGTCGCCTTGCCCTCGTCGGCGGGGACGGTGGTGAGCCACCACGTCGCGATGATCGATGCGGCGATGAACCCGAGCACGAACTTCGGGAACCGGCGCCAGATCTCCCCGAGGCCCGGGCGCTGGGCGCCGTCCGTGCGCTCCACGCGCATCACGAAGTAGAGCGTCAGCAGCACCGCGACCACGCCCATGAGCGCGTTCTGGGTGACCTTGACGATCGTCGCGATCTGGAGGGTCTGCTCGCCGACGATGGTGCCGGCCGCAGTCACGGCCGCGGTCGTGTCGATGTTGCCGCCGATCCAGGCCCCTGCGACCGCGTCCGGGAGGCCCAGGACCGACGACAGCCAGGGCTGGATGAAGATCATCGGGATGGCGAAGATCACGACGAGGCTCGCCGCGTAGGCCAGCTGCTCCTTCTTGGCCTGGACGGCGCCGGCCGCGGCGATCGCGGCGCTGACGCCGCAGATCGAGACGGCGGCGGCCAGCAGCGCACGGAGCTTGTCGTCGAGGCCCAGCATGCCGCCGAGCCACCAGGTGAACAGGAAGATCGTGGTGATCATCAGGATCGCCTGGAGGATCGCCGGCCCGGCCGCAGAGACGATCACCGACAGGTTGATCGAAGCGCCCAGCAGCACGAGGCCCGTCTTGATGAAGAACTCCGTCCGGAACGCGCCACGCATCCGCTCCCGCACCCCGAGCCATGCGAGCACGGCGTTCGCGCTGAGCCCGAGCAGGATCGCGTAGATCGGATACTCGATCGCCTTGGCCACCCCGGCGACCGATGTGTTCGCCAGCCAGATGGGGACGTTGAGCTCGAGAAACCGGCTGCCGGCGGCGAGGATCAGCAGGACGACCAGCCCAGCCGCGGTCCACAGGCCGGGATTGGCCGTCTGCACGTCGGCCCGGGGAATGGCCGGCGCTGCGGTGGCCATCAGGGCACCAGCCCTTTCCCGATGACGCCCGCGAGCGTGAGCAGCAGCAACGCGAGGCCCAGGATCGTGGCCGCCCAGTCCTCGTTGACCGACC
>JAICUV010000207.1 GCA_025935655.1 Chloroflexota bacterium
CCGGTCTACGAGATCTACAAGGTGGGCGAGGACCCGCGCTGGCTGGAGGGGCTCGACCTCCTGGGGGCCGCGACCGGCCTCCGCGCCGCCGTCGTCCCCCACTACGACAACGCCGAGGGCGGCAACCACGACACCCGGTTCTGCTACATGGGGGCGCGCCGGCTGCAGGCACTCGAGGCGATGCGTCCCGAGGGCTCGTTCATCCTCGGCGTGGACAGCCACACGGCCCTCGTCCTCGACCTCGAGGCGGGGACCGCGAACGTGGCCGGTCTCGGCGGCGTCACCGTCCGCGTGGACGGTCGGAGCACGCGGTTCCAGCCCGGCGCGACGCTGTCGATCGAGGCGCTGGGCGAGGCGGCGCGCGGGCTCGCTGCCGGCGTGTCGGCCGAGGCGGTGCTCGATGCGGCGCTCGCGGGCGGCGACGGCGCGCGGGCCGAGCGACGGTCCGGGTCCGCACCGATGCGCGACGAGATGACGACGCTCGAGGGCACGTTCATGGCGGCCCTCGACCGCGACGACGTCCGCGACGCCGTCGCCTCGCTGCTGGACCTCGATTCCGCGATCGCCGGGCGCGTGCGGGCGGGCGAGGACAGTCCCGACCTGGACAACGCGAGCGCCACCTTCCGGTCGCTCATCGTCCGCCTCGGCGAGCGTGCCGAGACCGGCGGCGGCGTCTCCCGCGAGACCGTGGACGAGCTCGTGGGCGGGCTGCTCGCGGTCCGCGAGACCGCGCGCGCGAACCGCGACTTCGCGATCGCCGACCTCATCCGCGACCGCCTCACGGCCGCGGGCATCGAGGTCCGGGACGGGGTGGACGGCCCCAGCTGGGTCCTCGCCGCCCAGGGCTGACGTCCCGCGGGGCCCGGCGCGCTCAGCGTCCGGCCGGGTTCGCCTCGGCGCCCTCGGTCACGAGGAGCACGAGCACGGCCTCGGGCCCGATGCCGAGCGCGTCGCGTCGTGCGTCGCCGCCATCGCCGAGCAGGAGCACGCGTGCGGCCGCGAGGGCGGCCCAGCCGCACGGACCCGCGTCGATGCCCGCATCCCGGAGCGGCCGTGCGGCAGCCCTCGCCTCGTCGTCCGTGACGGCGACCGCCGCGTCCAGGCCGTCCCGCAGGAACGGCCACGCGAGGCTCGACACCGTGCCCGCGTTGAGCCCCGCCATGATCGTGTGACCCGTCTCGATCGTCGTCGGCACGCCGGCCCGGAGGCTGGCGAGCACGCACGCGGCGACGTCGGGCTCCGCGGCGACGAGCCGCGTGCGCGCCGGATCGGACCGGCTCCGGTAGTGGGTGACGGCCGCCTGGCCGAGCGACCCCACGCCCATCGGCACGATGACGCCGTCCGCGGCCGCGACCCCGTCCGCGGCAAGCTGTCCGTCCACCTCCGCGAACAGCGTGGCGTAGCCCTCGACGATCAGCGCAGGCACCGTCTCGTAGCCCGGCCACGCGGTGTCCTGCAGCAGGACCGCGCCATCGTCCGCGTCCGCGGCGGCCCGCGCGACCGCGTCGTCGTACGGGCCGCGGACCCGCGTGACGCTCGCGCCCTCGCGCTCGATCGCGGCGACCGCCGCGGGATGGACGCCGTCCGGGACGTACACCCGCGCCCGGTGTCCCAGCAGCCGCGCCGTCCGCGCGACCGCCCGCCCGTGGTTGCCGTCCGTGGCGGTCACGAACGTGTACGGTCCGTCCCCGGGCAGCTCCCTCACCAGCCGGTGCATGGCCCACGGGGCGCCGAGCGCCTTGAACGCCGGCAGCCCGAGGCGGCTCGACTCGTCCTTGGCGTACACGCGCCCCACGCCGAGCTCGGCCGCGACAGCCGGGAGCGGGACGAGCGGCGTCGGGGCGTAGCCCGGGAGCGACCGGTGGAACGCGAGCACCGCCGGACCCACTTGGGCGCACGACCACGAGCGATCACGCGGGTTGAGGTGCCAGGAACGGTCGGCCATCGACGGATTATCGGCCCGGGTGGTGCCCCCGCGCACCGCGTGGCCCTTATGGGTGACGGCGAGCACCACGTTCGGCAGGACGTTCGACCCGTGGTTCGCTTCGGGCCCGTTGCCTACGGTTGGACATGGGGAGCACACCTCCCAGACCTGCCGGAGACCACCGCTCGTGCATTCACGTCTCGCCGCCCCGCGACGCGCCGCGATCGCCCTGATGCTCGCCGCCACGATCGTGCCCGCGTTCGCCGCCGCCCCGGTGTCCGCCACGACGTACAGCGGCTTCCACGCCGACTTCACGTCGATGTCGCTCATGCGCCTGACCAACCTCGACCGCCACGCCCTCGGGCGCAGGCGGCTGAAGGTCGACCAGTACCTCGTGTCGCTCGCGCGCGACCTGCCGTTCACCTGCCCCTCCAACGGCAACACGTACCGCGGCCGCGCCCGCGACATGGCCGCCCGCGATTACCTCAGCCACGCGATCAAGGGCTGCAAGACGGGCAGCGGCGGTGCCTACACGGTCCAGAATCTGCTCCGCCGCGTCGGGTACTCCACGTACACCGGCGAGAACATCGGCAACAACAACTGGCCCGACACGGGGGCGACCTACAGGTACGGCTGCTCGATCTACGGCACCAGGTGCAAGGGCAGCACGACCAGCACGGCGCCCGTCGCCACCGTCGAGAAGATGTGGATGCGCAGCTCGGGCCACCGCGCGAACATCCTGAACACGAGCTACGACCGCTTCGGGTGCGCGGCCTGGAACGCCTCGGACGGGAACAAGTACTTCAGCTGCATCTTCGCGAAGGGCGGGCCGAAGAAGCTCGACACGGCCTATCCCACGGTGGGCGGCCTGTCCGACAACAGCGCCACGGCCCGCAAGGGGACGACCCTCACCTTCCAGGCGTCGTTCGCCGACGGGTTCCGGCTGTCGGACGGCTGGGTGAAGGTCGATGGCCAGGGGAGGGGCAGCTGGGCCTACGACCTCGATGTGACGAGCGCGGGGCAGACGCTCAACGTGGACCCGACGAAGCTCGCCGCCGGCACCCACACGGTGGAGTGGACCGTGCGCGACGTGGCCGGGCACGTGACGCGCAGGACGGTGAGCTTCGAGGTCAACCGCTAGGAACGCGCGGAGGGCGCCGAGGGCGCCGACCGGTTGCGTCACCGTGCGCGGCCCGGCACCATGGTGAGCGCCGTGTCGTCTGCATGGGAGGCCGCGAGTGCCCGTCCGCCACGTCCCCTACGCGGAGGTCCGCGAGGACGCGCTCCGGCTGACCGCGTCGATCGTGTGGTCGGTCGTCACGACCGTGGACGCGGAGGGCCGGCCACGCAGCCGGATCCTGCACCCCGTCTGGACGGAGCTGGACGGCGAGCTGCGCGGTCTCGTCGCGGCGCGGCCGACGCCCGTCAAGCTTGCCGAGATCGCGGCCAACCCGTACGTCTCATGCGCCTACTGGACCCCCGCGTTCGACAGCGTGTTCATCGATGCCGGGGCGGCGTGGGTGACTCCGGACGCGAAACGGGCCGCGTGGGACCACATCCGGTCGCTGCCGCCTCCCGTGGGCTATGACCCGGCCCCGATGTGGCCGGACGGCCCCGATTCGCCGGGGTTCGTCGCGCTGACGCTGACGCCGTACCGGATCCGCGTCCAGCTGGGCGCGGAGGTGGCCAAGGGGATCCCGGACCGCTTCTGGTCCCGGTCAGGAGCGAAGGCTCCGCCGACCGACGGCATGCTTCCTGCCCCCGGCACGGTGTAGCCGACACCCGACGTCCGGCACTATCAGCCCGAGGACGGCGAGCGGCTCGAGATCCATGATCGGGTGACAGGACCCCTGGCGGGCGAGCTCCGGCGCGGAGACTAGGAGGCCGGCTCCGCCCAGATCCCGCGGACGTGGCCGATGTGCGAGCGCATCACGGCCTCGGCGCCGGGTCCGTCGCGCGCCTCGATCCGGTCGAGCAGCTCCGCGTGCTCGTGCCACGAGGCGAACAGCGCGTCGCGGTGGGTCTCGTCGCGGAGGCCGTACAGGCGGGAGTGCATCCGCAGCGAGCGGACGAGCTCGGTGATCCGCGGGTTGCCCGCGAGATCGATCAGCGCGAGATGGAACTCGAGATCGGTGGCGACGTGGGCCACGAAGTCGCGGCGCCGCGCCGCCTCCTCGATCTCCGCGGCCAGGGGCCGGAGGCGCGCGAGCTCGTCGGCGGCGATCCCCTGCTCGGCCAGACGGCGGACCGTCGGGATCTCCACGAGCGCGCGTAGCTCGGTCACGTCGTCCAGCTCCGCGGGCGACATGCGCGTCACCCGGAACCCCTTGTTGCGCACGATCTCGACGAGGCCCTCCTTCGACAGGTCGAGCATCGCCTCGCGGACCGGCGTCGCCGACACGCCGAACTGCTCGGCGAGGCTGGGCGCGGAGTAGACGACCCCGGGCTCCAGCTCGCCGGCCATCACCGCGGCGCGGAGCAGCTCCGTGATCTCGTCGCGCAGGCTGCGCCGCCCCCGCAGGGAGGGCAGGGCGACGGTCACAGCTCGAACCCCTCCGGGAACGGATCCCGCGGGTCGAGCATGTACTGGGCGGTCCCCGTGATCCAGGCCCGCCCCGACACGGTGGGCACGACCGCGGGCAGCCCGCCGACCGTCGTCTCCTCCACCAGCCGGCCGATGAACGTCGTGCCGATGAACGAGTCGTTGCGGAAGTCCTGGTTGAGCGGCAGGAGTCCCTTCGCGTGGAGCTGGGCCATCCGCGCGGAGGTGCCGGTGCCGCACGGCGAGCGGTCGAACCAGCCGGGGTGGATCGCCATCGCGTGACGGCTGTGGCGGGCGTCGGACCCGGGCGCCGCGAGGTAGACGTGGTGGACGCCGGCGATCTCCGGGTTGTCCGGGTGGACCGGCTCGTCGACGGCGTTGATCGCGTCCATGATCGAGAGCCCCGCCGCCAGCAGCTCGTCCTTGCGGGCGCGGTCGAACGGCAGCCCGATCCGGTCCAGCTCCACGAGCGCGTAGAAGTTGCCGCCGAACGCCATGTCGTAGCGCACGTCGCCCAGCCCCGGGACGGGGACCGTCCGGTCGGTGGCGTAGCAGAAGGACGGCACGTTGCGCAGCGTGACCCGCATCGCCGCCCCGTCCTCGACGTCCACGTCCACCACCACGAGCCCCGCCGGCGTGTCCAGCCGGATCGTCGTGACGGGCTCGGTGACCGGCACCATCCCTGTCTCGACGAGGACCGTCGCCACGCCCATCGTCCCGTGGCCGCACATCGGGAGGCAGCCACTGACCTCGATGTACAGGACGCCGACGTCCGCGTCGGGACGCGTCGACGGCTGGAGGATCGCGCCGCTCATGGCGGAGTGGCCGCGCGGCTCGAACATGAGCAGCTTGCGGATGTGGTCCAGGTGCTCGATGAAGTAGCGCCGCCGGTCGAACATCGTGGCGCCGGGGATCACCCCCACGCCGCCCGTGATGACGCGGGTGGGCATCCCCTCGGTGTGCGAGTCGACGGCGTGGAAGACCCGCGACGTGCGCATCGGTCAGGCCCGGACGGCGACGGCGTCGCGCTCCGGCGCGAGCCCGGCGGCGATCGCGGCGAGCGTGTCCCGCCGGACGACGGCCTCCTGCTCCGGCGTGAGCGGGACGCGCGGCGGGCGGCACGGGCCGCCGTACCGGCCGACGAGGTCCATCGAGAGCTTGATCGCCTGGACGAACTCGGTCTTGCTGTCCCAGCGGAGGAGCGGGTGGAGCTGCCGGTAGAGCGGCATCGCGGTCGCGAGATCCCCCGCGGTCGCCGCGTCCCACAGCCGGCGGCAGGCCTGCGGGAAGGCGTTCGGGTAGCCCGAGACCCAGCCCGGGGAGCCCGCGATCGCGAGTTCCAGCGTCACGTCGTCCGAGCCGCACAGCACGTCGAGGCCCGGAGCGAGCTCGTTGATCTGGTACATCCGCCGGACGTCGCCCGAGAACTCCTTGACCGCGACGATGAGCCCCTCGGCGTACAGCTCCGCGAGGAGCTCCGGCACGAGGTCCACCTTCGTGTCGAACGGGTTGTTGTAGGCGACGACGGGGAGGCCCGCCTTCGCGACCTCACGGTAATGGGCGACGACGGCGCGCGGGTCCGCCCGATACGCGTTCGGCGGGAGGAGCATCACGCACTGGGCACCGGCTTCGGACGACTGCTCGGCCCATCGGCGGGCCTCGTCGGCGCCGTAGGCCGCGACGCCCGGCATCACCACG
>JAICUV010000129.1 GCA_025935655.1 Chloroflexota bacterium
CGCGGTCGGGCGCCGTCGGGTTCCCGGCCCCCCCCGAGCTCCCGATACCCGCGGACCCGCGCCCCTTCCTGCGGGCCCCGAACCCGCCGCTGAAGGAGGCCGGGCTCGTCGCCGCGCCCGTCGCCGCGCGAGACGCGAACAACCTCGCCGACCGCTCGGCGTGGGAGGCCGCCACGGCCGTCGACGGCGGCGAGTGGAGCGGCCCCGGGGTCCATCCCGGGCGGATCGTCACGGAGCTCCGCCGGCTGCTCCCCGACGACGCGATCGTCACCACCGACGCGGGCGCGTTCGGTGGCTGGGCCGCGCGCGGGTTCCGGTTCCGGCGACCCGGCACCTTCCTCGGGCCCACGTCTGGCGCGATGGGCTATGGCTTTCCGGCGGCCCTCGCGGCGGCGCTCGTGCACCGCGAGCGACGCGTCGTGGCCCTGCTCGGCGACGGGGGCATGGGCATGACGCTGGCCGAGGTGGAGACGGCGGTCCGCGAGGGCGCGCACGTCGTCGCCATCGTCTTCGACAACGAGCGCTACGGGATGATCCGCGACCACCAGGAGCGGGCGGGGAGCGCCACGGCACCGGGGACGGACCTTGGGCCGCTGGACTTCGCCGCCGCCGCGCGTGCCTGCGGGGCCCGTGGCGTCCGCGTCGACACCGACGCCGCGTTCGAGGGCGCCCTGCGCACGGCCCTCGCGGCCTCCGGGCCAACGGTCATCCAGCTGTCGCTCGACCGGCGCTGGCTCCACGTGGACCGGCCGGCGACGGCGGTGGAGACGTCGTGACCCGCCCGACGCTCCACCTCGTCCCCGAGGCGCGCTGGAACGCGCGCGACCCGAGGGCGCCGTACACGCCCGCCCGCTACGAGGAGGAGGGCTTCGTCCACTGCACGGACGGGGACGAGGAGATGGTCAGGACGGCCAACCGGTTCTATCGCGAGGACCCGCAGCCGTTCCTCCTCCTGACGGTCGACCTCGACGCGACGGGCAGCCCGTGGCGGTTCGACGAGCCCGGGTCACCGTTCCCGCACATCTACGGCCCGATCGCCCCCGAGGCGATCCTGGAGGTGCGCCGGTTCGTCCGGGACGCGGACGGCGCGTTCACGGGGATCACCGCCGGCGACGCGGGCCAGGATCGCGCCGATCCCTTGGACGACGGGCCTCGGGCCCCGACCGCCGAGACCGGGTAGCCCGTCGGACGCGTCACCGTGCTGTCGAGCGGTCAATGGCTACCAGGCGCTGCAACACCCGGATCCCGGGGCGTTCAGGCGTCGGTGGTGGCCTCCGGCTGTGACGCTCGTCGGTTCTCGCTGCTCACGGTCGCATCCAGCTCGGCGCGCGCTCCGGTAGCCCAGGTCCAGGCACCCCAGGCAAGCGGGAGGATCCCTGCGACGAGCAGCCACGGCCCGAACACGATCGCGGTGAGCGACAGCGCGATGCCCAACCCGAGCGACAGCGGCGCGAGCGACTCACCGGGAACCCGGCCGGACGGATCCTCGAACGGCGTCGCCACACCGCCGGTCCCATCGGCCGACGCGTCGAGGGCATCCGGGTCGGTGTCACGGGCCGCGCGTCGGGCGACCCCGGCCGCCACGGCCGGTGGCCGCGAGCGCACGAGCGCGAGCCCGATGAGCCCGGCGCCCGCGCCGAAGCCCGCCAGCAGGATGGTCCCCGCGACCTCGTAGGTGAGGAACCAGTAGATCCCCGCGAGGACGAGCCCGAACCCGCCGATGAACACGAAGAACCGGGTCTCCTGGGGATGGTCGAGCAGGAGGAGCCGCCGGATCACGGCGCATCCCCCGGCGGATCGGCCGCGGGCTCCGTCGCGACCGCGGTCGGCCGATCGGCCCCGGGGCGCGCGCCTTCGCGCGCATCGAACACCGGGCGTTCCGACCGGATCGGCGGCAGCGTCTCGAAGTTGTGGGTCGGCGGCGGGGACGTCGCCCACCACTCGAGCGAGTTGCCCTCCCACGGATCGCCGCCGGCCGCCGCCGGCCGGCGCAGCGCCTCCACCACGGCGACGAGGAACACGAGGACCGACAGGGCGATCAGGAAGGCGCCGGCCGTGGACACGATGTTGAGCAGCTCCCACCCGGAGCTCGCGGGATAGTCCGCGTAGCGTCGCGGCATGCCCCAGGCGCCGAGCTGGTACTGGGGCAGGAAGGTGACCACGAAGCCGATCGTCCAGAGCCAGAAATGCGACTTCGCAAGCCGCTCGTCGAGGCGCCGGCCCGTGATCTTCGGGAACCAGAACGTGATCCCGGCCCACATGGCGAAGATCGAGCCGCCGACGAGGACGTTGTGCAGGTGGGCGACGACGAAGTACGTGTCCTGGAACTGGAAGTCCACCGGCGCGGACGCGACCATCACCCCGGTGATCCCGCCGAACAGGAACGTGAACAGGAACCCGATGGACCACAGCATCGGGGACGGGAAGGTGAGCCTGCCCCCGATCATCGTGAAGATCCAGTTGAAGAACTTGACCCCGGTCGGGACCGCGATGATGAACGAGGTGGCGGAGAAGAACGGCAGCGAGATCACGCCCGTCGTGAACATGTGGTGGGCCCACACGGTCATCGAGTAGATGCCGATGAACACCGTCGCCAGGACGAACGCCCGGTAGCCGAACAGCGGCTTGCGGCTGAACACGGGGATCGTCTCGCCGATCACGCCGAAGAACGGCAGCGCGACGATGTAGACCTCGGGGTGCCCGAAGAACCAGAACAGGTGCTGCCACAGGACCGGGTCGCCGCCGGCCGCGGGGTTGAAGAACTCGGCGCCGAACCGTCGCTCGAGGAGGAGCATCGCGAGCGCCGCCGTCAGCGCCGGGAAGGCGTACAGGATGAGGAGCGACGTGACGAGCATGCTCCAGCAGAAGACCGGCATCCGGAACAGCGACATGCCCGGTGCGCGCCGCGTGTAGATCGTGGTCACGAAGTTGAGGGCGCCCAGGATCGCCGCGACGCCGGTCAGCATCAGCCCGACGATCCACAGGTCCGTCCCGGTCGTGGTGGAGTAGGGAAGGGTGGAGTTGGGCGGGTAGCCCGTCCACCCGACGTCGGCCGGCCCCGACGCCACGAGGAACCCGGACAGGATCACGAGGCCCCCGAACAGGAACAGCCAGAACGACAGCGCGTTGAGCCGGGGGAACACCATGTCGGCGGCGCCCACCTGGAGCGGGATCAGGTAGTTCGCGAGCGCGGAGACCATCGGCGTGGCGAACAGCAGCATCATCGCCGTGCCGTGGATGGTGAACAGGCCGTCGTAGGCCTGCTCGCTCACCAGCTGCAGGCCCGGGACCGCGAGCTCGGCGCGCATCACGAGCGCCATCACCCCGGCGGCGAGGAAGAACCCCAGGGCGGCGACCCCGTACATCACGCCGATGCGCTTGTGGTTGGTCGTCGCCAGCCAGCCCAGCAGGTCGAAGCGGAGGCCGCCGACGGCCCGGCCCTCGCTCGTGACGGCGGTCACGGGGTGGCTCCCGTGGCGAGCGGCGATGGCGCGCCCCGGCGGGCGTCGAGCCAGGCCTCGTACTCGGTCCGGCTCGCGGCGACGACGGTGAACGGCATCCGCGAATGCCCGATGCCGCAGAACTCGGCGCACTGCCCGCGATAGCTGCCGGGCTCCTCGACGGTGAAGGCGAACTCGGTCTCGTGGCCGGGGATCGCGTCCCGCTTGAACAGGAACTGGGGGACGAAGAACGAGTGGATGACGTCCGAGCCGGTCAGGGTCACGTGGACGTTCTCGCCGACCGGCACCCAGACCTCGGGGCCGGGCGTCCCGATTCCCTCGACGGTCACGCCCTCCGAGGGGTACTCGAAGCGCCAGCCCCAGCGGAAGGCCGTGACCCTGATGTCCACGGCGGCGCTCGCCTTCACCGCGTCGTTGAACACGTTCACCACGAGCACGGTCATCACGAGCAGCACGACGATCGTCAGGATCGGGATGCCCGTCCACACGACCTCGTAGCGGACGTTGCCGTGCACCTGCTCCGGCAGCGAGTCGTCGCCTGGACGCCGCCGGTAGCGGATGACCGCGAACACGGTCAGGCCGAGGACGATGACCGCCACGACGGCGGCGATCGCAACCAGGACCCCGTACAGCTGCGCGGTTCGTTGCCCCTCGGCCGTGACGACGTGCGGGAGGCAGCCGGCGACCGCGGCGGCCACGAGGAGGAGCGCGGCGAGGCGGCCCACGGTGCGCCGCGCGTGTCCCCTCATCCCTCCACCTCGTCGAAGCCGCCGGCTGCGTTCCGGCGCACGGCCGTGCCGCCCCGGTGCCTCGCGCCGAGCTCGCCACCCGACCCGGCCGGGTGGGCGTCGTCCGGAGCGGGTCGCGATCGACGGCTGACGCACAGTGCCCACGTCACCAGGAACGTCGCCACCGGGACCGCGATCGCCAGCACCCGGAAGATCCAGGTCAGCGTCTCCACCGGCAGGTCCAGGAACGCGGCGATCACGTCGTTGCCGCCCGCGAGCGTGAGGACCGCGAAGACCGACAGGATGGCGGCGCCGCTCGCCGCGCGGAAGGGGTTCTCCCACGGCCAGTCCAGGAGGTTGTGCGCCCCGCGGTCCCCGGTGACGCGCCGTTCCACGAACGGCCACAGCGCGACGAGGGTGAACAGGATCGTGGGGACGACGACGCCCGGGATGAACGGAGACGGGATCGTGAAGCCCAGGATCACGGGCTCGAACGGCGGGAAGATCCGCAGCGCGCCGTCCAGCCAGCCCACGTACCAGTCGGGCTGGGCGGGCGATGACACGATCGCGGGCTCGAACGGACCGTAGGCCCAGACGGGGTTGATCTGGACGAGCCCGCCCATGAGCGCCAGCACCGCCGCGGTGAGGAAGAACAGGCCGCCCGAGAGGAAGGCCTGGGCGGGCCAGAAGTGGCGGCCGACGACGTTGTCCGGGCGGGCGAGCGGGCCTCGGAACTGGGTGTGCTTCTGGAGGAAGACCAGCCCCACGTGGGCGACGATCGCGCCCGCGAACAGGGCCGGCAGGAGCATCACGTGGAGCACGAAGAAGCGGGGCAGGAATGCGGCCGTCGGGAACTCGCCACCGAACAGGAGCGAGGCGACATACGGCCCGACGAGGGGCACCGACATCGCCGCGCTGTACGCGATTCGTGCGCCCGTGCCCGAGAGCAGGTCGTCCGGCAGCGAGTACCCCGTGAACCCCTCCGCGATCGCGAACGTGAGGAGCCCGAACCCGATGAGCCAGTTGAGGTCGCGAGGTCGGCGGAAGGCGCCCGTGAAGAAGACCCGCGACAGGTGGGTGACCACCACGGCGACGAACACGACGGCGGTCCAGTGGTGGATCTGCCGGAACAGCAGGCCCGCCCGCACGTCGAAGCTCAGGTGCAGCACCGAGGCATAGGCCTGCGAGACCGACGCGCCCTGGAGGGGCACGTAGGTGCCGTCGTAGGTGACGGCGCCCGCCGACGGCACGTAGAAGAACGTCAGGAACGTCCCGGTCAGGACGAGGATGACGAAGCAGAACAGCGCGATCTCGCCCAGCAGGAACGACCAGTGGTCGGGGAACACCTTGCGCAGGGTTGTCCGAACCAGTCCGGCGAGCCCCGTGCGCTCGTCCAGCCAGGTGGTGATCCGCTCCAGCTCGGTCGGCTCCTCGCCGGAGACCTGCTCCCTGAGGACGTCCGGGTCGTTGCCCGACTCCTGCAGCTCGACCGCTGCCTCGTTGAGGGGCCGGCCGAGCGAGTCGACGCGCGGCGGCTGCCGATCGCCGGCGCTCACGGGGTGGTCTGCTCGGGCGGCGCGTCGTCACCCGGCCCGAACTCGATCGGGCCCAGCGCTCGGTTCCAGAACGACGGCCCGACGGGCTCGGGGAAGTCGCCCAGCGCGGTGAACGTGCCGTCGGGCTCGAGCCGGATCGGGAGCTGCGGCAGCGGACGGGCCGCGGGGCCGAACGTCGGCACCGCGCCGTGGAGCACGTCGAAGGTGGACTGGTGGCAGGGGCAGATGAGCTCGCCCTGGGAGGCGCGGTAGAGCCCGACCGGGCACCCGGCGTGGGTGCAGATCTTGGAGTAGCAGACGAACCCGCCAGGCGCCCAGTCGGCCGCCTGACCCTGGAGCTCCAGCCGGCTTGCCCCGGCGTTGATCAGCAGGGCCTGCGCGTCCGCGTCACCGGCGAAGCCGGTCGGGAACACGGTGACCACGCCGTCGACCGGGATGGAGCTCGCCGTGATCGGCCGTCCGTCGAACCCGACGACCGTCGCCCCCTTCGACCACGGCGTGCGGAAGAGGGACCGGCCGGGGGCCGGCCCGAGCGACAGCACCGGCAGGACCAGCGCGGAGGCGAGGCCGCCGAGCGCGCCAAGCAGGCCGACCTGCAGGATCCGTCGGCGGCTGAACCCCTGCTCGTCCAGCAGGGCGTCCGCCACGGCCTCGCTCGAGGCGGCGTCGCCGCCCAGCGGGTGCCGCTGCTCGATCCGCAGCTCGTCCGACATCAGCTCCTGGGCCCAGATCCCGATCCCGACCCCCAGGCCGCCGAGACACAGGGCGAGCAGGATCCCCTCCAGCTGCGTCTGGCCGCCGAGCGCGTACAGGACGAGCAGCGCGATCCCGCTCAGGCCCGTGACGCCGAATGCGGCGAGGACCGCCCGCTCGGCCGTGCGCTCCCTCGCGGGGTCGGTGCCGAGCGACGCCGGCCGCGTCATCGATCCGGCTCCGGGCCACCGTCGTCGTGGCCGCCGCGCGTCGCATCGGTGGCCGGGGCGCGTCCCTCGGACGGCGCCGGCGCCGTCCGCCCGCCGCGTCGGGCGATGAACAGCGCCGAGAGGAGCAGCAGCGGCAGCCCCACCGCGACGCCGATGAACCCCTCCGCCACCGGTCCGGTCTGCCCGATGGCCGCGCCGCCGGGCGTGGGCGCCTCGCCCAGCCAGCGGATGTATGCCGCGAGCGCGGCCTGCGCCTGCGGGTCGAAGTCGAAGGCGGGCATGGCGCCGGGCCCGATGATGGTCGCCTCGCCGATCGTTCGTGCATCCGCCTGACCGAGGCCCACCGCGACGAACCCGCCGCCGATCGCGTTCCCGGACCCCGTGGCGTTGTGGCAGGCCGCGCAGTTCGCCTGGAACAGCTGCCAGCCGCGATGGATGTCGCCGCCGGCCGCCACCTGCGGCACGGATGGGCCCGGGCCGAGCGAGGCGACATAGGTGACCAGCGCCTCGATGTCCGCCTCGTCGAAGTGCGGATCCTGGCGGACGACCCGCTGGCCGGGTGCCGACAGCGGCATCCGCCCCGTGCGGAGGTAGAAGTCCGCCGAGGCCGCCCCCACGCCGACGAGGCTCGGCCCGTTCGGGCCGCCGGCCCCCTGTGAACCATGGCACGACGCGCAGTTGGCGACGAACAGCGCGCGACCCGCCTCGACGACGGACGATTCCGCCACCGTGAGCACCGAGCCGCCCCCGGACCCGGCGACGGGCGTGGCAGGACTCCCGAGCCAGGCGATCGCACCCGCGCCGACGGCCACGCCCAGCGCGACGAGCCCGGCGGCGGACCGTGCGCGACCGCGCATCACCGCTGGAGTACCGTGATCGCGATGGCGGATCCGGTGATTGCCCAGGCGCACGCGTGGATCGCGGTGGGCGCCGCCATCGCCGCGGTCGCGCTGGGCGTCGCAGGGCTCGTCGGCGCCCGTTCCAGCGGCCCGACGGGTCGCGTCCGGCGATGGATCGACCGGATCGTGCTCGGGCTGCTCGGCCTCGTCGTCGCGGCGGCCCTGGTCGGCGCGATCGTGCTGCTGGTCGTCGGACCCCCGAGCGACTGGCTGCACCTGCTGTATGCCGCGATCGCCCTCCTCGCCGCGCCGGCCGCCCGGCTCATCGCAGGCTGGCGCCACAGCGCACGCGTGGGGCTCTGGATGACGGCTGGCAGCCTTGTCACGCTCGGGGCGCTCCTTCGGCTCTGGGTGACCGGCGGCTGACGCAATCGTCCAGGTTGGCGGTCTGGCCTGGCCGCACCGTCCCGCAATCGTCCCGACAGGCGAATCGCGGCCCCTTGCCGACATCTTGCAGATGTGTGTCAAACGGCCACGGGCGTCCGTTGCCCGAGACGTCGAATCTGGCGACTCGCCGAGGCGAGCGAGCGTCGATTCGCCTGGCGACCTCGCGCAGCCGCATCGATGCCTCGTGAGCGACACATGAGCCAGGCAGACAGCATGCGATGCGGGTGCAATGTCTGGCCCGAGATTGTTGCCAAACGACAAGTGTTGCCGCCGAGGATGTTGTTGTCCGGCTGATGATCGCCGTAGGAGCCAAACCGCTTGGCCTTCGGTGACGTCCCGAGCCACGCCCGAGGAGGCGTCGGAGCGCCGGACGCAGCATGGATCGGAGTGCGCGGTGGTGGCTCAGCTAGCCGAGAACCTGGCGCCAGGAGCAGGCGGCAGCGGTGACGGCGCGATGACGGGGGGTGCAGCGGGGACAAGCAAGGGCGTGGATGCGACGCTCGCCATGGTGCACCTCGGCGGGCCACCCATCGAGCAGGTCGGAGTGAGCGTCTATACGATCCCGACCGATGCCCCGGAGTCCGACGGCACGATGGCCTGGGATCGCACGACGGTCGTCATCGTCCAGCCGGAGGCAGGCGGCACCCGCGGCCTCGGCTACTCGTACGCCGACGCGAGCGCGGCCCGGCTGGTCGCTGAACGCTTCTCGCCGATCCTCCTCGGACGGAGCTCGTTCGATATCGCCGGGACCTGGTCGTCGCTGGTCGGCTCGGTCCGCAACGTCGGCCGGCCCGGGATCGCCGCCACGGCGATCTCGGCGGTGGACAACGCCCTCTGGGATCTGAAGGCGCGCCTGCTCGGCGTGTCGCTGGTCGATCTGCTCGGCAGCGCCCGGGAGGCGATCCCGGCGTACGGAAGCGGCGGGTTCTGCTCGTACGGCGATGACCGGCTCGCCGCGCAGCTCGGCGGATGGGCGGACGACGGCTTCCGCTTCGTCAAGATGAAGATCGGCCGAGAGCCGGGTCGCGACCCGGTCCGGGTCGATGTCGCACGCAACGCGATCGGTGACGATGTCGAGCTGTTCGTCGATGCCAACGGTGCGTTCGACCGATCACGAGCACTGGCCACGGCGGCCGCCATGGCCGACGAGCACGTGACCTGGTTCGAGGAGCCCGTCAGCTCCGATGACGTCGAGGGGCTGCGGCTCCTGCGCGACCGCGCGCCGGCCGGCATGGCGATCGCCGCCGGCGAGTACGGGTGGGACCAGTTCGCCTTCCGCCGGCTGCTCGAGTCCGGCGCCGTCGATGTCCTCCAGGCCGATGCGACGCGCTGCCTCGGCCTCACCG
>JAICUV010000312.1 GCA_025935655.1 Chloroflexota bacterium
CGGGCGAGCGGAGCACCAGCGTGATGCTGCCGCTCATCTGGCTGAACTTGATGAGCTCGGCCTGCTGGGCAGGGGCCGCCAGGATGACGATCTGCTGCTGGCCGTTGAGCGTCGTGGTCGACCCACCGCCCGTGCCCGCGCTCGGGTTCGGTGCGGGCGTTGCCTGCGCGTTGTCGGACGTGGGCGGGGGCGGGAGCAGCGTGCCGAGGACCTGCAGGCCCTGCGCGAGCACCTTCACCGTCGCGTGGTTGTACAGCGTGTCGTCGACGCGGATATAGCTGAGGGCGGCGCCCGGTGCGGCGCTCGCACCCGGAACGACGAGCGGCACATTGTCCGCGCCAGTGAAGCCGCTGACGACATCGACGAAGTCACCGGGCTTGATGATCGTCCCGACGCCCGAGATCTGGTCGACCTGGACGCTGATCCCGACGAACCCGGCCGGCACCTCGATGTTCTTGATGCCGCCGCCGCCATTGAGGATCCCGTTCGAGATGTACTGGCCCGACGTGACCTTCGCGCGGGCGATCTGGCCCACCACGAACGACGTGTCGGTGAAGGCATCGGCCGGCTTCGCGCTGACCGCGACGTCCTTCGTGGTCACGTCAGTGGACTGGATCGTGGCGCCGAGGTCGATGTCCTGGGCGGCGACGACGATGCCGACCGTCGTCGGGGCGGCGCTGGCCTGGGGCCCACTCTTGCCCCCACCGCCGCTCAACAGGATCGCGATCAACACGAACGCAACAATGGCGAGGAAGATCCCGACGAGCAGGACCAACCGATTCGAGCGCTTCAACCTTGTCTCCCCGAGTCGTGTGACAGGTGGCACCACTCTAACATCGTGAATCGGGCCTGCGAGTAGCCAGATGGGCTAGGACCGCTGGCAGGATTTGGGCAGATGCGTCGCGTGCCGCAAGGTGCCCTGCAAGGCGCCGAATCCCCTCGGAAATGAAACAACCCGCCGGGGGTGCGACCGGCGGGTTGTGAACGAATGAGTGCCGGAAATGCTTCGTCAGGCGGCGGATCGGATGATCGTGACGCTGCCGCTGACCTTAGGGCGCTGCTGAACCGACGGTGTTGCCGATGATGGTGAGCTTGTCGCTGACCTGGCTGCCCATGAACATGACGGCGACGATCGCGACGCAAGCGATGAGTGCAAGGATGAGTGCGTATTCCGCCAGGCCCTGGCCGTCCTCGTCACGATGATCCGCGACGAGCTCGGCGATCCATGCGATTGCGGTGCGCACGGCAGTGATCACCTCCCTCCGTGGCGTAGTTGCGCCGGTGGTTGCCATCCGGAGAGCGGGATACCCCTCCCCCCGGTTTTGAGGGGCTCACCGTAACGCTTCCAGGTCCGGATGCAACCGGACGATGGTCCCCCCGGGATCGGCGTACCTCGCCGCCGCGCCCAGGGACACCAAAAGGCCGCCGGACGAGCCGGCGGCCTTCGTGGTTGCTCAGCGTCGTTAGACCGAGGTCGCGACGGTGTTCAGGATGCTCGAGACCTGGGAGCCCAGGAAGATCAGGGCGACGATCGCGACGATCGCGATGAGCGCGAGGATCAGCGCGTACTCGGCGAGACCCTGGCCCTCCTCGTCCTGGCGGGCGATGAGTGCGTTGATGAACTGCATGTTCGGGAGTCCTCCTTTCCTCAAGAGATCGCGCCGTGGCGCGGCGAGCGGACGGTACTTGCGTTGCAGGGGACTGTCAACTGCAACGAACCGCCCACGTTCCGATTCAGCAGATGGACACGCCGGACACCAAAAGGCCGCCGGACGAGCCGGCGGCCTCGGTGGTGCTGGTGCCGTCGCTAGACCGAGGTCGCGACGGTGTTCAGGATGCTCGACACCTGCGAGCCGAGGAAGATCAGGGCCACGATGGCCACGATCGCGATCAGGGCGAGGATCAGCGCGTACTCGGCGAGACCCTGGCCCTCCTCGTCCTGGGAGAAGCGGGCGATGAGAGCGTTGACGACCGCCATGTGAGAGAACCTCCCCGATGAGAGCTTGCGCCCAAAGACCTTGTGGGCTAGCGGCACCGTACGCGCGTCGCGCTACGGTTCCAATGGGACGATGGTCCCATCGGACGTCCGCAGGTCGGCGATCAGTGGCCCCCGTGCGCCGCGTTCACGAGCACGCCGATCGTCTCCGCGAGCGCCCCGCCGAAGAACACGATGATCGCGAGCGCGAGCACGATCGCCAGGCCGAGCACGATCGTCGTCTCGAGGATCCCGGGCGCCGCCTCGCGCGCGGTGTCATCGTGGGGATCGCTCATCCGGCGGCGGCCTCGCCCTCGCCGTCCGCGGCGGGCAGCGGGACGTTGAGCCGCAGCTCGCTGCCGCCACCCAGAACCTCGACCGTCGCGCCGATCGACGCGGCACGGTCGCTCACGTCGCGCCGGGTGAGCTGGGGTAGCGATACGACCGCCGCCTCGGCCGCCGCGTCGATCCGTGCCTGCCGGCGGTCGTGGCGGTCCTGGATCATCTGCTTGATCGCGTCCGGGACGTTCCCCGTCGGCACCTCCGGGATGTCCTCGTCCTCGATCGACGACGGCGATCGTGTCGCCGCGAGGCGAGCCTCGAGCTGGTCGCCCCAGTCGAGGTGGAGCGTCACCCGTTCGGGCGCGAGCGCGAGGTACCCCGCGAGCGCCTCGTCGAGGACGCGGAAGATCGTGCTCTCGAGGTCCATCGGCAGCCGGCGCTCGGCGCCCAGCGACTCGAACTCCACCGGCACCTGCGCCCGCTGGCCGCGGTCGCGGGTCGCGCGTCGGAGCGTGGGCACGAGGCCCAGGTCGTCGAGCACCATCGGCCGCACGTCGAAGATGAACGACTTGGTCGCGTCGAGCGTGTGCTGGACCATCGACACCAGCAGCTTGACCTCGGCCTGCGCGAGCGCCGGGTCCCTCGTGAGCAGCCGGTCGACGATCTGGGCCTGCAGGACGATGTTCGTCAGCGACTGCGCGGGACCGTCGTGCATCGACCGCGCGATCTCGCGGCGGAGGTCCTCCTGGGCCGTGAGGACGACGCGTGACAGGTTGGGCGGGATGCCCTCGGCGCCGCTGGCGACCGGCTCGGCGGCGGCGTCCGCGACCTCGAGCGAGGCGCCACCCTCGACCTGGTCGACGATGGACGCGAGCGACGCCCGGTGCCGCGCGAGGGCCTTGCGCTTGCCCTCGAGCACGTCGACCTGGGACTCCATCAGCGCCGCGCGCTTGGTCAGCGTCATGAGCGTCCCGTACGCGTCCGCGACGTCGGCGGGCGACGCCTTCGGATCCGTGCTCGAGAGCCGCTCGGTCGCCTGGACCCGGCGCTGCTCGTGGCGGGCGGCCTCGGCGCGTGCCTGACCGACCAGGAGCTCGATCTCGGCGAGCTCCCGGTCGAGGGCAGCGATCTCGTCGCGCAGCGGCGCCACGCGTGCCGATCAGTCCTCGGGCATCCGGATCCAGCCCTGGCGCATCGCGTACACCACGGCCTGGGTCCGGTCGTTGACCGACAGCTTGCGGAGGATGGAGCTCATGTGGTTCTTGACCGTCTGCTCGCTGATCGACAGCGCGTAGGCGACCTGCTTGTTGGTCATCCCCTGGGCGATGTTGTCCAGGATCTCGACCTCGCGCGGCGAGAGCGGCGCGAAGATCGGCGCGGCCTCCTGGCCGTA
>JAICUV010000349.1 GCA_025935655.1 Chloroflexota bacterium
CCCGTGAACCACAGCGCCCCCGCCTGGCGGAACAGGACCTCGCCGGTCTCCGCCTCGAGCTGCCGCCAGCCCGCCCGCGCGTCGCGCGCCCAGCGCGAGTACAGCGCGTCCGCGCCGTGGGCACAGCGGCTGATCCGCGTCCGGTCGCCGGACGTCGCCCGGGCGTGCCCGGCCCCGTACGCATCCAGGAGCATCACGGTGCGCCCACCGCGCCGCGCCTCCAGCGCCGTCCATGAGCCCATGACCCCGGCACCCACCACGAGCAGGTCGGGGGCGCTCACCGCGGCAGCACCATGCCCAGCCCGTGCGCGGTCGCCGTCGCGAGGATCGCGCTGCCGAACACCACGTCGGCGAGGCCCGTCCCGAGGTGCGTGGCGACGATCCGACCCGTCGGCCGGTCCGCGCCCGCGGTCGTGGCCAGGAGCTCGCCCATCATCGCGGCGGGCTCGGGATAGCCGTCGAACAGCCCCGCGTCCCGGTTGGCGAGGAACTGCTCGCGATGGTCCACGACGAACAGCGCCGCATCGCGCGCGACCGCGGCGGCGCAGTACGTCGCGTAATCCACGGGGATGACGAGCGTCTCCGGGTCGAGCCAGTCGCGCGTCATGACCTGTCGCTGCGGCGGCGGGACGAACGAGGCGGCGGTGATCACGACGTCCGCGCCCTCGACGGCGTCGCGCGCGCCCGGTGCGGCGGACGCCTCCGCGATCCCGGGCGTCGTGCCCGCGCCCGCCGCCAGCGCCGCAGCCCGCCCGGGGTCGCGGTCGAACACGCGGAGCGACACCCCCGGCAGCACGTGCGCCAGCATCTCGAGGTGACTGGATCCCTGGACCCCGGCCCCGATGATCGCGGCACGCGGCGCCCGTCCCTCCACCCGCGGCGCCCAGGCCCGGATGGCGACACCCGAGATCGCGGCCGTGCGCTGGGCCGTGATCGGGCCCGCGTCCATGACCGCGACGGGAACCCCGGTCAGGGCGTCGCTCAGGAGGAGGGTCCCGTGGATGCCGGGCAGCCCGAGCGCGGTGTTCGTCGGGTAGCCCAGGACCCACTTCATGCCCACGAGGTCCTCGGTGCCGGATGGATCGTCGCCGGGGAGGTACGCGGGCATCGCGTGGCCGAACGCCCCGTCGGGGCGAGGGTGGACGCCGATCTTGGGCGGCATCTCGGCGCCGCCCGCGAGGCCGCGGAGCGTCAGCTCCGCGAGCGCCAGGCGCTCGGACGGGGCGGGCATCGCGGCGATCACGTCCGCGCCGGCGAGGTAGCGGAGCGGGGGCAGGGTGGGCATCGGGGGCTCCTTGGTCGCCCGAGTGTAGGGCGAGGGCCGCAGGCCGCGCGACCGGACCGTGGCCGCCGCCGCTCCCGCGCTAGGCTTGGTCCGTGAACATCGCCCAGAGCCTCGAGAACCTCAAGCTGGAGCAGGACGCGATCGTCCTCTACGACGCCCTCGCGTCGATCGAGAAGGAGCCGCGCCGCGCCCACGCCTTCCGGCACATCGCGGACAACGAGCGCCGGCACGCCGAGATCTGGGCCAGCCGGCTGCGCGAGCTCGGGGCCACCGTCCCGCCGCCGAGCCGGGCACGGCTGCGGATCCGGTTCATCATCGCGATCGCCCGCGTGTTCGGGACGCGCGCGGTCTCGGACCTCGTGAAGGCGCTCGAGGGCGACGAGGAGGCGATCTACGGCGACCAGGAGGCACACCCGGCGATCGAGGCCATCGCCGCGGACGAGCGCGAGCACGCCGAGATCTGGAAGCGGCTCGACGACGAGGCGGCACCCGCGCTCGGCCGCAAGCCCGTGCGCCGGACGGCCGCGACCGACGTCGTATCCGCGTCCGAGCACCCGCCGGTCGCGCTGGGCGAGGCGGAGAGCCCAGACGCGATCACCAAGGGCGAGGGCTGGCACCGCAGCGGACGGTCGGGGACCCTGCGCGCGATCATCTTCGGGGTGAGCGACGGCCTGGTGTCGAACCTGGCGCTCGTCATGGGCGTCGCGGGCGCCTCGTCCAACGGGAGCCTGATCCTGCTCACGGGCGTCGCCGGGCTGCTCGCCGGCGCGTTCTCGATGGCCGCGGGCGAGTACATCTCCATGCAGAGCCAGCGCGAGCTGTTCGAGCGCCAGATCGCGCTCGAGGCGGCCGAGCTCGAGGCGATGCCCGAGGAGGAGGAGCGCGAGCTCGCCGCGCTGTACATGGCCAAGGGCTTCAGCAGGAACGAGGCCCAGACGATCGCGGCCCGGATGTTCGAGGACCGCGAGACCGCGCTGGACACGCTGGTCCGCGAGGAGCTCGGCCTCGACCCCGACGAGCTCGGCTCGCCGTGGGGAGCCGCCGGCGGCTCGTTCGTCGCCTTCGCGATCGGCGCGGTGATCCCCGTGGTCCCGTACCTGTTCGGCGGCGGCCCGGCGGTGTTCGCCGCGAGCATCGTCCTCAGCCTCGTCGCGCTGTTCATCGTCGGGGCGGGGGTCAGCCTCCTCACGGGCCGCAGCCTCCTGTTCAGCGGCTTCCGCCAGATGGGGATCGGGGCCGCGGCCGCGGCGGTCACGTACGCGGTGGGCACGGTCATCGGCGTGAGCGTGGCGGGCTGAGGGCGACGCGCGATGGGGGAGCGGGGCGACCTCGAGACGCGCCTCCGCGCGGAGGGCCTGGATCCGGGCGCGTGGTCCAACGGACCGCACGACCGGTACGCGGCCCACGAGCACGGCTACGACAAGGTCCTCGCGTGCGCGGCAGGCTCGATCCGGTTCGGCCTCCCGCAGCGGGGCGAGACGGTGGACCTGGCGCCGGGTGACCGCCTGGACCTGCCCGCGGGCACGGCCCACGACGCCCTCGTGGGACCCGCCGGCGTGACCTGTCTCGAGGCGCACCTGCCGGCCGGCAGCCTGGCGGGGCTGCGGCGAGTGGCCGCGCTGGACTGGTAGCGGCGGAGCCGGTCGGCAGAACC
>JAICUV010000069.1 GCA_025935655.1 Chloroflexota bacterium
CTCATCCGGGTGGGCAACGAGGAGTACGCGCGTCTCAATCGCTCGTTCGGGCTCACGACGCTGCGCGACCGGCACGCGACGATCGACGGCTCGAGCCTGCGGTTCCGGTTCACCGGCAAGAGCGGCAAGCGGCACGAGGTGACGATCCGCGACCGGCGGCTCGCCCGCGTCGTGGGCCGCTGCCAGGACCTGCCGGGCCAGGACCTGCTCCAGTACCTGGACGATGCGGGCGAGGTCCGCGACGTCCGGTCGGAGGACGTCAACGACTACCTGCGCGAGATCGCCGGGGGCGCCGACATCACGGCGAAGGACTTCCGGACCTGGGCGGGGACCGTGCTCACGTACCGCGCCCTGCGAGCCCTGCAGCCCGGCACGACCGAGCGCGAGGCCCGCCACAACGTGGTGCTGGCGATCAGGCAGACCTCGGAGCGGCTGGGCAACACCCCGGCCGTCGCGAAGCGGAGCTACGTCCACCCGGCCATCCTTCGGGCCTACCTGGACGGGGACATCGGCGAGGCGCTCGTGGAGGCGGCGGAGGACCAGCCGGCACCGCCCGCGGAGCCGTCCGAGGACGAGGAGGCCGGGGTGGTGGAGCTGCTCCGCCAGCGGCTCGAGCTGGACGCCGCCCGCGCCTGAGCCGGCGGCCCCGGCACCGGCCCGCGCAATCGAGCCCTGCATCGGGGCCCGGAATCAAGAACGCCGCACGACCCGGGAGGGGACCGGATCGTGCGGCGTGCAGTCCGCGGACGGCCCCGTCACAGGCACGTCCACGGTGTCAATATGCGAATTTCGAACCCTTCTGAGTCTACGAACCAGACGGGGGGATTTCGGCCACTGGGTATTGCACCGGCATTACAACGACGTTGCATGCGGTGCGAGACGGCATCAGACCTTCCGGTCGGCCTCGTTCACGCCGCGGTTGACCGCGTCGCCGGCGTTGTCCACCGCGTTCCGGGCGTCGTCACCCAGGTTGCCCAGGTCCTTGCGAACCTCGTCACCGAGGTTGCCGACCTTGTCGGCGAGATCCTCGCCGTCGCGGTTGCGCCAAGCCTCCTTGGCGTCGACCTCGCCCTCGCGATAACCCTTCTTCAGGTCGTCCATCTGAACGTCCTCCGAGTCGGCGACGGGGGCCCGCCGCGCTTCCTCGTACCGTAGGGGGCCACTCCTGACGGGCGTGTACCCGTGAGGGCGACCGCGCTTGCAGTGCGCTTGCGACGGCCGCGGCGAGCCGGGCCCGGGGTATCGTGCAGTGACCGCAGAGGGGGTGGCACGGATGGGTCGGATCGAGCATCGTCGGCGACGGGGGCCCGCCGCGCGCGGGACCGGGCTGCGAAGGCTCCCGGTGGTGGGCGTCGTGTTCGTCGCGCTCGCGGCGCTGGTCGCGGTCCTTGAGCTGTGGCCCATCGTCACCGAGCTCTCGCTGGGGACCACGACCTGGCCCGGCGAAATCCCGCAGCTGCTGCCGGGGGCCGCCCGTGCGGCCGCCATGGTCCTCCTCCCGGCGGCGGTCGCCTGGGGCAGCCCGATGCGCTACCGCGTCAATGGCTGGCTGTGGAAGGGCGCCCTGATCGTCGCCTTGATCCAGGTGCTGCGCTATCCGCTCGACGCCGCGCGTGACGCCATCCTGGGTGCGCTGGTCGAGGGCGGTGCCGAGCTGAACGACCCCGTACCAATGCTCGTCAACGTCGGCGTGGGCCTCGGGCTCGCGGCCCTGTCCATCCTCGGCGTGTGGGCCCTCGGCGAGGGGCTCAAGGACGCCGGGGGCCGCTCACGGGTCGCGGTCGTCGTGGCGGGCGTCCTCGCGGTGTCGCTCGGCCTGCTGCTGCTGGTCCCGGCGTTCATGGCCGGCACGGTGACGCTCACGCTCGCCCTCGTGCCGGACCTGCTCTCGGTCCTGCTCAACGTGCTGTACGTGTTCGCGAATGCGCTGCTCGCGGGCAGGGCGATCGCCGGAGCGCTGCGAGGCGTGCGGCCCGCGCGCGCGTGGCGGGTCGGGGCGATCGGCGGAGCGGTGGTCTTCCTCGTGCCGGTCCTGTCGCTGGCGCTGCTGCTCCTGAACTCGTACGTCCTGACCGACGCCACGCCGCTGTCGTTCTCGTTCCTCGGCGTCATGACCTACCTGGGCTGGCCGCTGGTCGCCCTGGCGCTGGCGATGGGCATGGGCCGGATCGCGGCCCCGACACCCAGCCTCGTCGGCTCGGGGTTCGTCATGCGCGGCAGGGCCCACTTCGCGCCGGCGTCCCCGTCCTGAGCCGGCACGGGCCCGCGGTGCCCGCGCGCCTCACCACCCCGCCAGCCTGCCGACGCCGGGACACCACGAACCCCGGGAGGAGGGGGCTCCCGGGGTTCGTGGCGAGGGAAGAGAACGCCCCGTCACAAGCGTTCTCGTAGGAGGTTGGCGGCGGATCAGCTGCGATCACCGTAGCCGCCGCCGCGCTGCTGGCGGCTCAACGCGGGTGGCCCGACCATGACGTCGGCCTTGCGGATCGCCGCGAGGGAGGAAGGGTGGCCCCCGGACCCCCAGTGGTCGGGAGCCACCGCTACCAGCGTCGCGGCCCGGCGGGGTCGCCGGGGGAAACGGGAGGCCGGTCGCGGTTGCGGACGCATTGCAGCGTCAGGCCATCGCCTGGCGGGTGAGGATCTCCATGGCCGCCGATGCCATGTCGCGCGACTCGAGGTCGAACCGGGGGAGCGGGAGCTTGCCGCTCGGGCGCCGCGGGCCTACCAGGACGGTCGTGCCGCCGCGCGGCCGGCCGAACGACGGGTACGGGTCCCCGGTCACGAACCAGGCGTCCGCGTCGAGGTGCTCGGGGAGGCTTGGCTCGTGGCGCACGGCCGGCGGGAGCTCGCCGAGCGCGTTCCCGGACGACGGCGCGAGCACGACCACCTCGAAGCCCGCGTCCACCAGGTGCGCGACCGCCTCGCCGATCCCGGGGGCGACGCGGTCGTCGCCGGAGCCGGGACCCGCCGAGGCGAGCAGCAGCGCGCTCGGATCGAGGTAGACGCGGGTCACCCCGCGCGGCCCGCCCGCGAGCCGGACGAGGCGGGCTGGCGATCCCCGGACACGTCATCCTGGGCGATCTCGCCACGCCAGCCGCCGGTCGCGCTGCCGCGGGTCTCGATGAACTGCTTGAACCGCTCCAGGTCGCCCTCGACGCGTCCGGCCGGGATGCCCAGCGCCGTGCCGACCTTCTCGACCGCGCCCGAAGGCTCGATGTCCATGGTCAGCGTGACCCGGGTGTGCGTGTCGTCGACGCGGTGGAAGTCGACCGCTCCGGCGTTGCGGTCACCGGTCGTCGAGGTCCACGCGATGCGCTGGTCGGGGGTCTGCTCGGTGATCTCGGCGTCCCACTCCTGGCGGCGGCCGGCGATCTGCGCGACCCAGTGGAGGCGCGTGTCGCCCTGCTGGGTGACGGACTCGACGCCATCCATGAACTGGGGGAACGTCTCGAACTGGGTCCACTGGTTGTACGCCTCGCGGACCGGGACGTTGACGTCGATGCTCTTCTCGATCTTCGACATGTGATCTCCGTGCGATCGGGGGCTCGGGGCCCCGGATATGGAACGACCCCCGCCGCGGGCTGCGGCAGGGGTCGAGGGGCTGTGCGCGGTCAGACGGCGCCGCGACCCGTTCGGGAGCGACCCATCACCATGCTCGCGACGACCACCACGATGATTGCGCCGATGACCGCGACCACGATCGACGAGATGTCGAGCGGGCCGTCGATCGGCTTGGTGTTGAACAGCGCGCCGGCGAGGAAACCGCCGACGAGTGCGCCGACGATGCCGAGCACGATGTGACCGATGACGCCCAGGCCCTCGTCACCCTTGACGAGAAGACCGGCGAGATACCCGGCGATGGCGCCGAGCACGATCCACGCGATGATGCTCATACGATTGAACCTCCGTCCCTTGGAACCGAACGCATTCGTTCGGTGTTGCCCCACTGTCGGTGGGCCGATCCGCTGGAGCGGCTACACCGACAGCCAGAGCTCTTGCAGGTTCCTGTCACCGCTCCATGGGAGCCGGCGGCTAGGAGCTGGCGGGCGACTCGCTCGGGAGCATCTGGTCGCTCGGGCTCTCGAGCGGCGACGTGCTCATCAGCGGCGACGCGCTCTCGAGCGGCGCGGCGGTGGCGCCGGCGCTGCTGCCGGAGCCGCCGCACGCGGCGGCCACCAGGGCCGACGCGCCGATGGCGATCGCGATCATGATCTTGCGCATGTGGATGTACCTCGTTTGCTGGGGGAGGGACGATGCGGGCCGGAGCCCGGGCATCCCGGCGGGGCCGTCAGTGCTGACGACCGCCTCTTGTCCCCCGGACCGTAGTCCCGGGGGCATGCCGCGCCCATGGCACGCAACCCCGGCCAAGCCTTTCGCGTGCCTCGCAACGGCGGGGACGCTCCACGCGTCGCAACCCCGCTGATACGTGCGACGCGCGTGAGACGCGCGTGGGCTTCAGCCCCCCGGACGCACGCTGCAGGCGATGCCGGACGGAGTGGTCCGGCGCACCATCGCCCGGAGTGCCCACCCGATGATCGACACAGCCATCACCCCGACGCCCGAGGTTGGAGCCCGCGAGCCGCGTGCGCGCGACGAGTGGTCAATGCGCCTGCTGGAGCTCGGCCTCGCCGGGATGGCGCTCGCCGCGGCACTGCTGCTCACCATCGCCCGCTAGGGCCCTCGGCCGCCCGCCGGGGTGACGGCCGCCCGCCGGGGTGACGGCCGCCCGCCGTCCGCCGGATCGTCAGCGGCTGGCGTCGGCGGGCGCGAGCTCCATGCGGTCCTTGCTCTCCTCGTCGGGCGTCTCGACCGCGCCCGGATCCTGGGCCACGGGAACGGCCCGATCCTGGAGCCGACCCAGGACCACCTCGATCGCCGCCGCGACGGGCACGGCGACGAGCGCACCCGGGATGCCCCCGGCGGCCGCTCCCACGAGCAGGCTCAGCGTCACGATCAGCGGCGACAGCCCGATGGTGTTGCGCATGATGACCGGCACCAGCACGTTGTTCTCCACGACCTGGATCACGGCGGTGACCGCGACCACGAGCAGCGCGAGCTCCGGGGAGACCGTCGCCGCTGCGAGGACCGCGGGGACGGCGCCCAGGATCGGGCCCACCAGCGGGATCGCCTCGCACAGGGCGGCGATGAGCCCCAGGAGGAGTGCCGAAGGCACGCCGAGGAGCACATAGGCCGTGCCGCACATTACGCCGATCGTCCCCATCAGGATGAGCTGGCCCCGGAACCACATGCCGAGCCGGCCCTCGATCTCGTTCCACGCCCGGCGGACGCCACCGCGCCGGTCGAGGGGCACGAACGCCAGCGAGTAGCGCTGGAGGCGGGCGTGGCCCACGAGCCAGAAGAACACGAGGGCGAGGACGGCGCCGATCGACGTCAGCACCTCCGCGAGCGTCAGGCCGATCTGGACGACCTGCTCCGTGCCGGGCGCCGCGGGCCTGAGGTAGCCGCGGGCGGCCTCGGTGAGGGACGTGATGACCTGGCCCAGCGCGTCCGGCCGGACCCCGGCCGCCCACGCGTCGAGCTCGTCGAGGAACGACGGGAGCTTGTGCATCACCTGCTCGGCCTGGGTGAAGGCGGCCGGGAGCACGAACACGGCGAACAGGACCACGAGGGCGAAGAAGGCCAGGTAGACCAGCAGGATGACGGGCCCGCGGGGGAGCGGGGTGTGGCTGCGCATCCAGCCGATGAACGGCTCGAGCGCCGCCGCGAGGAGGACGGCGATGAACGCGAGCCCGATGACGTGGAGCGACGACGAGGCGAGCCACGCGAGCAGCGCGACGAGGCCGACGCCGATCGCCAGGCCGGCGCCTCGGGCGGTCCAGGAGACGAGGAGACCGCGCATCGCTAGGGTGACGGGCAGGCGGGCGGCATGGCGCGCAGGATCCGACATCGCGCGTCGCAGGATCGACGGCGTGGAGCCCCGATGTGATTGCACGCGCGTGCCAGCTCACGAGCTCGGTATGGGGCAGGATCAGGGGTCCCTGCAGCCATGGGTCAAGCCACCTTGACACTCTCGGACGGCCACCCTACCATCGCGCCAATCGCTTCCCACCAGGGCGTCCCTCGCCCCGAACCTGCTGGACTGGAGCAACTTCCCTTGGACGTCGGCTCGTTTACGAGTGGCCTGCTGACCGGACTCCGCGAAGGCGTCGAGGCCGCGCTGATCGTCAGCATCATCCTCGCCTACCTCGCGAAGACCGGGAACCGGCACCACTTCGGCCGGATCTGGCTGGGGACCGCCCTCGCCGTCGCGCTGAGCCTCACCCTGGGCGCGATCCTGTTCTTCACCGTCGGCAGCTTCCAGGAGCCGTACGAGCAGATCTTCGAGGGGCTGACGATGCTGCTCGCGGCGGCGGTCGTCACGTGGATGCTGTTCTGGATGCGGCGCCAGTCCGCGTCGGTCAAGAGCGAGCTCCAGGTCGCCGTCGACCGCGCGCTGGGCGAGGGGACGGTGTTCGGGCTCACGGTGCTGGCGTTCACGGCCGTCATCCGGGAGGGCCTCGAGACCGCGCTGTTCCTGGTCGGCCAGGCGACGTCCGCCGACGACGGCGCGCTCGCGGTGTTCCTGGGCGCCCTCGTGGGGCTCGGGATCGCGGTGCTGCTCGGCATCGGCTTCTACCGCGGCGCACGGGTCATCAACCTGCGCACGTTCTTCCGCTGGACGGGCATCGCGCTGATCTTCATCGCCGCGGGGCTGCTGTCCAAGGCGGTCCACGAGTTCATCGAGATCGGCTGGATCAGCATCGGCACGCAGCCCCTGTTCGACGCCTCCGCCGTGCTGCCCCACGAGGCCGCCGACGGCGCCGCCGGCGGGCTCGTGCTGCTGGTCGGCCAGTTCCTGCGGGCCCTGTTCGGGTACTCCTCGCAGCCCGAGGTCACCACGTTCGTCGTGTGGCTCAGCTACGTGGTGATCGTGCTGTTCCTGGTCCTCCGCCCCGTCAAGCCGCAGATTGCCCAGCCGGCGCCCGCCGCCGGGGCGAGCCCCGCGTCGTGACCGATCCCACCCGGGACCTGCCCGTCGCGCGGGTCTCCGTCACCGGGACGGGCCGCGTCGAGCGGGCCGCCGACCTGGCCCGGGCGACCTTCGTCGTCGAGGGGCGGCGTCCCTCCGCGGCGGACGCCCGGTCCGTTGCGGCCGGGCTCGCGAACAGCGTCCTCGTGGCACTCGGGGCGGTGGGGATCCCGGCGCCGGACATGCGCACCGCGGGCATCGACGTCTCGCCCGAGTGGGATCACGAGGGCAATCGACCGGTCCGCAAGGGGTTCACGGTCACGAACCGGATCGCGGTGGTGATCCGGGACCTGGAGCTCGTCGGCGCCGTGCTGGACGCGGGCCTCGAGGCCGGCGCCACGGGGCTCGACGCGGTCTCGTTCCAGCTCGCGGACTCGACCGCGGACGCGGCCGCGGCGCGCCGACTGGCCGTCGCCGATGCACGCGCACGGGCGCAGACCATCGCCGAGGCGGCGGGGACGACGCTCGGACCGCTCGTCGCGATCTCCGAGGGGACCGCGGCCGGCCCGCTCGGGCGACCCGAGCTGCGCCTGACCGCCATGTCCGACGCCGCGTACGCCATGACGCCCGTGATGCCCGGCACCATCGAGGTCACGGTGACCGTCACCGCCGAGTGGACGCTCGCGGCCGCCCCCGGCTGATCAGCCCGCGGGGACCAGCCGCAGCAGCGCCCCGCCAGCCACGTCCGTGAGCCAGATCTCGCCGTCCTCGTCGGTCCCGATCGAGCTGATGTTGCGGCCGGTCTCCGCCAGGACGATCGGCGCCTGTGCGCCGTCGAGCCCGGCGTCGAGCGCCCACAGCGTCCCGCTGCAGTAGTCCGAGAACAGGTACGCGCCGCGCAGGGCCGGGATTGCGTCGCCCCGGTAGACCACGCCGCCGATGACGGAGCAGCCGTCGGCGTGCGGGTACTCGGCCACGGGCATCGTCACGCCGCCCTCCACGCAGCCGGCGGCGCGGTCGTAGCAGTGACGACCCTCCCAGCGCCGCCAGCCGAAGTCCAGGCCGCTCGCGCCCGCCCGGGCCACGTCGACCTCCTCCCACCGGTCCTGGCCCACGTCGCCGATCCACAGGTCGCCGGTCTCGAGGTCGACGCTGTCGCGGAACGGGTTGCGCAGCCCGTAGTGGAGGATCTCCCCTCGGGCGCCCGTGCGTCCCACGAACGGGTTGTCCGCGGGGATGGAGTAGGGGACGCCCGCCGGCGCGCCCAGGACGTCGATCCGCAGGATCTTGCCCAGGATCGTGCCGAGGTCGCTCGCCCGGTTCTCGGGGTCGCCGCCCGCGCCGCCGTCGCCCAGCGCGATCAGCAGCATCCCGTCGGCGTCGAAGCCGATCCAGCCCCCGTTGTGGTTGGGGTACGGCTGCCGCTGGGTGAGGATCACGCGCTCGCTGGACCGGTCGAGGCGATCGGGATCCGCCGGGTCGACGGTGAACGCGGCGACCGTCGTGTCGCCCTTCGCGTCCGAGTAGTGGACGAAGACCTCGGGCCGCTGGGGGCCGAAGCCGGGCGGGAAGGCGAGGCCCAGGAGGCCGCGCTCGTTGTCCGCGGTCGTCCGGTCGGAGAGGTCCACGAACGGCGTCGGGAGGAGCGTCCCGTCCCGGACGATGCGAACGACCCCGTCCTGTTGCGCGACGAACAGCCGGCCGGTGCCGTCGTTGGCCGCGGTGGCGAAGATGGCGGTCGGGAGGCCGTCGAGGACGGGCTGGACGGCGACGCGCACGCTCGCGAGGTCGGGCCGGTCACCGCTCCCGGCCGCAGGTGCGGAGGGTGAGCTCGCGGTCGCGGTGGCGATCGGCGCTGATGCCGAGGCCGCGGCCGTGGCCGTGGCCGATGACACGGCAGACGGCACGACCGAGGGCCGCGCCGTGGCGACGAGGTCGGGCCCGCAGCCCGCGATGGCGATGATCGCGAGGACGGCGAGCACGGACGCGCGGTGGCGAGGACTGGCGGATCGCATGGTCACCGCGTAGCGTAGCGGCATGGAGACCTTCCCCCTGGCGGGCCTGCTCGACCTCCGCGCCGCGAGCGGCGGGCCGTTCCTGGAGTTCCTGCGCACCGCCGACCTGTCGGCCGGGCTGTACGTCCTCGAGGCGGGCGCGGTCGACGGCCAGCAGCCGCACACGGAGGACGAGGTCTACGTCATCCTCGCGGGCCGGGCGCGGTTCACGGCGGGCACGGAGACGCGCGACGTCGGGCCGGGCGACACGATCTTCGTCGCCGCGGAGGTGCCGCACCGCTTCCACGACATCACCGAGGAGCTGCGGATCATCGTGGTCTTCGGTCCGGCGGAGTACACGGGGGCCACGGGCGCGAGCCGCTGGGACGCGGAGACCGTGGAGGGGTAGCCGCTGACGCTCGGCCGGCGGCGCGCGCCCGGCGGCCGCCCGGGCGGCGCGGTCAGCCCGTCGCGCGGAGCCGTTCGACGCGAGCGGCGAAGCCCTCGGCGCGCAGCGCGCTGGTGCCGTCCTCGTCGTGCCGGAACAGGACGTACGCGTCCAGCCCGTCGTCGAGGAACGGGACGAGGCGGCGCGCCCACGCGTCCAGCTCGGCGTCCGTGTACGAGGCGCGCCGCAGGCGCAGGTAGAGGAACGGGCCGGTCCGGCGGATGTCCGGCGTCTCCTCCTGGTCGTCGAGGTCTGTCGTGCACAGGACTGCGGCGGCGGCGCGAAGCGCCGCGAACGTCTCGTCCGCGGTCCAGGACGGGTGCTGCGCCTCGAGCACGAGCGGGATGGAGCGCGGCCACGCGGTCAGCAGGCCGAGCAGGCGCTCGTCGTTGCGCGGGATCTCGTTGCCCACCCGGAACAGGACGGCGCCGAGGCGCGCACCGAACGCCGGCAGGAACTCCGTGAGCCACGCCACGGAGCCCGCCGGGTCGTCGCCGTAGAGCGCGCGGACGCTCGCGCCGCGCTGCGCCTTGACGATGAACCGGAAGTCGTCGGGCACGGCGGCGACCCAGCCGCGGATCCGGTCCTCCTTCGGGCGCGCGTAGAACGTGTTGTTGAGCTCGCACGCGGGCAGCCGCGACGCGTAGTGGGGGAGCAGCGCCCCCGAGCGCAGGCCCGGCGGATAGAACAGCGGCGACCAGGCGGCGTAGGAGAAGCCACTCGTGCCGGCGAGGACGCGACCGGGCACGCGTGCCGGATCCGTCACCGGGCGGTCAGGCCTGGCCGGTCCCGGGGGCGCACTCCTGCTCGGTGCCCGTCGGGCCGCCGAGGTTGGCGATGACCCGGTCCATCGCCCGCTGGACGGCGGCCCGGTCGGCGGGATCCACGACGTCGAGGAACAGCCGGCCCACGCCGTCGAGGTGGGTCGCGGACGCGGCCCGCAGGCGCTCGTGGCCGGCCGGCGTCAGCGCGGCCTCGGCGCCGCGCGCGTCGGTGGAGCACTGGGTCCGCTCGACCATGCCCGCGGCGACGAGCCGGTCCACGAGCCGCGTGATGCCCGAGCGCGAGAGCAGCACGCGGTCCGCGAGCACGCTCATCCGCAGCCGGCGTCCGGGGGCGTTGACGAGCTGGAGCATCGCGTCGTACTCGGCGAGCGAGAGGTGGTGCGCGGCCTGCAGCTCCTCGTCCATCGTGCGCGTGAGGCGCGCGTGCGCATGGATGAGGCTGCGCCACGCGTCGAGGCGCGGGTCATCGGCCGCGACGGGTGTCGCCGCGTGGGTCGCGGGACCGGTCGTGTGCCGGCCGCCGGCGAGCTCGGTGGTCATGGCGCCATCCTAGCGCATCGGCGATGTAGTTGACAATGCAACGACCCGCTGATATTGTTGCGCAATCAACTACATGACCGCCGCCCGATCGCCGCGGCAGCCCCGCGAACCCTCGCGACCCTGGTCTGGGAGGACCGACACATGACATCCACCACCTGGAAGACCGATCCGACGCACACCGACGTCCAGTTCTCCGCCAAGCACATGATGGTGACCACCGTCCGCGGCAAGTTCACCGACGTGGAGGGCACCCTCACCCTCGACGAGGCGAACCCCGCGGCGTCCAGCGGCTCGTTCACCGTCCGGACGGCGTCGGTCAACACGGGCGTCGAGCAGCGCGACGGCCATCTCCGCTCGGGCGACTTCTTCGACGCCGAGCGGTACCCGGAGATCACCTTCACCTCGACCCGGGTCGAGGCCAAGGGCGGCAACGACTACGCCGTGACCGGCGACCTCACGATCCGCGACGTGACGAAGCCCGTCACCTTCGACGTGGAGTTCCTCGGCAACTACGACGGGTTCCAGGGGCGGCGCGCCGGCTTCCACGCCACCACGAAGCTCAACCGCGAGGACTTCGGCCTGACGTGGAACGTCGCGCTGGAGTCGGGTGGCTGGCTCGTGGGCAAGGAGATCAAGCTCGAGATCGACCTCGCCATGGACCAGGTCCTCCCGGACGCCACCACCGCGGACGAGGCGGTCGCCGCCTCGGCCTGATCGTCGATCCTCCCACCCACGCCCCGTCGGCACCCGTGTCGTCGGGGCGTCTTCGTGTCCGGCGCCCGCCCGGCGCACGGGCCGGATAGCATCGGGGCACCCGATCCGCCGCGAGGAGCTCCCGCATGCCCCAGCTCGACGTCGAGGCGCTCCGCGCCCGCTTTCCCGCCCTCTCGCTCGAGCAGGAGGGGCGGCCGATGGCGTTCTTCGACGGGCCGGGCGGCACGCAGGTCACCGACACGGTGATCGAGGCGGTCAGCCGCTACTACCGCGAGGCCAACGCGAACCACGGCGGGCCGTTCCTCACGTCGGAGCGCTCGGACGCCATGCTGGACGAGGCGCACGCCGCGCTCGCGGACCTGCTCAACGCCGCGAGCCCGTCCGAGATCAAGTTCGGCGCCAACATGACGACGCTCACGATGCACGTCGCACGCTCGATCCTGGCCACCCTGGCGCCGGGCGACGAGATCGTGGTCACGGGGCTCGACCACGAGGCGAACGTGGGACCGTGGCGCAGCGCCGCGGCGGATCGCGGGGTCACGGTGCGCACCGTGGGCATCCGCAGCGACGACGTGACCCTGGATGTCGAGGCGCTCGACGCCATCCTCCACGGCCGCCCCAGGCTCGTCGCCTTCGGGTGGGCGTCGAACGCCGTGGGCACGATCAACCCCGTCGCAGAGCTCGTGCGCCGCGCGCACGAGGCCGGTTCTCTCACCTACGTCGACGCCGTCCACGCCGCGCCCCACCTGCCGATCGACGTCCAGGCCATCGGGACGGACTTCCTGGCCTGCTCCGTGTACAAGTTCTTCGGCCCGCACGTCGGGGTGCTCTACGGCCGAGCGGAGATCCTGGACGCGCTGCCGACCTACAAGCTGCGCCCGGCCGGGGACCGCTTCGAGACGGGCACGCTGAACCACGAGGGGATCGCGGGGGCCCTCGCCGCCGTCGAGTACATCGCCGAGGTGGGGGAGCGCTACGGGGCCTCGTTCGAGGCCGCGTTCCCCGGCATGACGGGCCGCCGGCTCCACGCGCACGCGGGCATGGCCGCGATCCGCGCCTGGGAGCTGGAGCTGTTCGAGCGCCTGCTCGCCGGGCTCGAGGCCATCCCGGGCGCCCGCATCTGGGGCATCACGGACCGGGCACGGTTCGCCGAGCGGACGCCGACCGCGGCCGTCACCTTCGCGGACATCACCCACGAGGCGGTGTCCACGGCGCTGGGCGCGCGCGGCATCGCGACGTGGTGGGGCAACTTCTACGCGGTCGGCGTAACGGAGCGGCTCGGCCTGGAGCCGGAGGGCGTGCTGCGCATCGGGCTGACCCACTACAACACGACCGCCGAGGTCGACCGGCTGCTCGAGGAGCTGCGCTCGATCGTGCCGGGCGCTCGCTGAGGTCCCGGCGACGATGACCGCGCCTGCGCCCGACGTCGCGATCATCGGGGGCGGGATCGTCGGGACCGCGATCGCCGCCGAGCTGGCGGGCCGGGGCGTCTCGACCACGCTGTACGAGCGGGACGAGCTCGCCGCGGGCGCATCCGGGCGCAACTCCGGCGTCGTCTGGTACCCGTCGGACCCGGTGCTCGGGGCGCTCTACCGGGAGTCGCTCGAACGATACCGGTCGCTCCCCGACGAGCTTGCGTCGATCCTGTCCCCCGGGGCCCCGGAGCGCGGGTTCAGGCTCGGCGCGCAGCCCAGCGGGATCCTCGAGCTGGGCTGGGCCGAGGACGTGCTCCGGGCCGCGGCGGCGTCCGCCGCGGCCACCAACCCCGAGCTCGGACCGTCCTACGTGGACCCGGCGGCGCTCCGCCGCCTGGAGCCCGCGCTCGCGGACGGTCTCGCCGCGGTCCGCTTCGACATCGGCTTCCCGGTGGCCCCCGCCTCGGCGACCCGTGCGCTCGGGTCGCTGGCACGGGCGCGTGGCGCGCGGATCCGGCTGGCGGCGGACGCCCGGGTCGCCCGCGAGGGCGCGAGCGCGACCGGCGTCGTGGTGGACGGGAGGCTCGAGCCTGCGGGCGCGGTCGTCGTCGCGGCGGGCCCGTGGAGCCCGGCGCTCATCGACCCGACCGGCGCCTGGCGCCCGATCCGGCCGCTGTGGGGCGTGATCGTGGAGCTCGAGCTGGGCGACGGGGCGCCTGTCCACGTCCTCGAGGAGACCGGCGTCGCAGCCGCGATCGCCCCGGGGACGCCGGGCGGCGACGACCAGGGTGCGTGGGACTTCAGCCTGGTGACCGCAGGCGGGCGGTCATCGCTCGGGTCGACGTTCCTGCCCGCCGAGCCCGACCCGCGCGCGTGGGAGGCCCGCCTCCGCGAGCGCGGCGCGCGA
>JAICUV010000016.1 GCA_025935655.1 Chloroflexota bacterium
ACCAATGAGCTGGCGGACTTCTACCGCGTCCCGCTGTCGATGGGCGCGTACGCGACCGGCGCCAACCGCTCGGACTGGCAGGCGGGCGTGGAGAACGGGCTGTCCTCGTTCATGGCCTCCGTGTCCGGCGCCGACATGCTGCTCGGTGCGGGGCTCCTGCACGGCTCGCGGATCTGGTCCTACGAGCAGCTGGTGCTGGACACCGAGATCGACGGGATCGTGCAGGCGATGCTGCGTGGCATCCCGGTGGACGAGGAGGCGCTCGCCCTCGACGCCATCGCCGAGGTCGGCCCCGGCGGCGACTACCTGACCTCCGAGCACACCCGCAGCCACATGCGCGAGCTGTGGCAGGCCCGCTACTTCGATCGCCGGCCGTACAGCCAGTGGGAGGCGGACCCCGACCGGCCCCACCGCGAGGCGCTCGAGCGTGCCCGGACCCTGCTCCGCGACCACCGGCCGGAGCCGCTCGACCCCGCGCTCGACCGCGAGCTCGACCGGATCATCGCCGCCCACGGCCGTGGCGCGGGCGTTCCCCTGGGCGTCGCCTGACGCCCGACCGCCACCAGGAGACGACAGCCCATGCGACCCCGGTTCGAGCTCCTCGACCCCGCCCTCGTCGACCGGATCGTTGACGAGGCCCTGCAGCTGCTCCGGAAGCCCGGCATCAAGGTCGAGGAGCCCGAGGCGATCCGGGTGCTCGTGGCCGGTGGGGCGACCGCGGACGGCGAGCGCGTCTCGATCCCGGAGGTGATGGTCCGCCGTGCGCTGGACACGGTGCCGCGCTCGTTCGAGCTGTACGACCGCGCCGGCAACGCGGCCGTGAAGTACGGCCAGGGCATGGTGCACTTCGATCCCGGCTCGTCCGGGGTGGCCGTGCTCGACCCCGAGACGCTCGACACGCGGCCCTCGATGGCGGCGGACCTCGCCCGCCTGACGCGCGTCGCCGACGCGCTGCCGGCCTACGACGCGGTCTCGACCGCCGTCGTGGCGCACGACGTCCCCACCGAGATCGGCGACCTCTACCGGCTGTTCGTCGTGCTCTGCAACTCGTCCAAGCCCATCGTCACCGGGGCGTTCACGCCGCGCGGGTCAGGCGTGATGATCGAGCTGCTGGCCCTCGATGCCGGCGGACGCGAGGCCCTCGCCGAGCGACCGCGGGCGGTGTTCGACGTGTGTCCGTCGCCGCCGCTCACCTGGTCCGAGTTCGCCTGCCGGAACGTCATGGACCTGGGGCGCGCCGGGGTCCCGGCCGAGCTGATCTCCATGCCCCTCGCGGGCGTCGCCGCGCCCGTGACGCTGGTGGGATCCATCGTCCAGCACGCCGCGGAGACGCTGGCCGGGATCGTCCTCCACCAGCTCGCGGCTCCGGGCGCTCCCATCGTGTGGGGCGGCGCACCGACGATCGTCGACATGCGCACGGGCGCCACGCCGATGGGCGCCATCGAGACGGCGATGATCGACGCCGGGTACGCCGCGGTGGGCCGGTCGCTGGGGCTGCCGACGCACGGGTACCTGGGCGCCACGGACTCCAAGGTCATCGACGCGCAGGCCGGCCTCGAGAGCGGGATGACCGCGCTCGTCGGGGGTCTCGCCGGGATCGACATGATCAGCGGGGCGGGCATGCTGGACTTCCTGCTGGCGCAGTCGCCCGAGAAGCTGGTCATCGACGCGGACGTGATCGGGATGGTCCAGCGGTTGCTCCGCGGCGTCGCCGTCCCGACCGAGACCCTGGCGACCGGGTTCTTCGAGCAGTCCGGTCCGGAGGGCCGGTTCCTGGACCTCGAGGACACCCGGCGGCTGTTCCGCTCCGAGCAGTTCCTCCCGTCGAAGGTCATCGACCGCACCTCGCGCCGCGCCTGGGCCGACGCGGGCGGGCTGGACGCCTTCGGACGAGCCCGGCGCCGGGTGGAGGAGCTGGTCGCCTCGCCACGCGACATCGGCCTCGACCCGGCGACGGCGGCCGCGATGGCCGCGTGCATCACGGCGACGGGAGCGCCGTACGGGCTGACGGGACTCCCCGGCGTCGAGGCGCCGGTCGTCGCCCGGGCGTAACCGCGTTGGCCGGAGGTCAGTCGATCCGCTGCGCCAGGGCCACGATGATCCCCTCCGGCCCGCGCACGTACGCGATGCGCCACATGTCCTCGTATTCGCCGATGCCCCCGACGAGCCCGTAGCCATCCGCGACGATGCGGTCGAGCTCCGCCCGGAGGTCGTCCACGACGAACGCGACGCTCCGGAGCCCCAGCACGTTGGCCATGGCATCGGGCGATCCCGGCACCGCAGTACACATGCACCGTCGAGACGCGTTCGTCAGCGCCGCATCCTCGGGTCGCGTGTGGGATCCGCGTAGACGGGCGGACAGCCACGATCGACGGCCTTCGGCCGCAGCTCGAAGTGCCAGGGCTCGTTGCGGTAGACCTGGCACAGTCCGAAGTGGGCGCCGTGCGCGGACAGCCATGCGGTGGCCGCGACAGGCCCGATGTCGACGGCGTCCCCGGACACATGTGGGGACGTTTCCGCGGTGGCGACCCAGCGCGCGGCTTCCTTCGCCGAGCCGTACGTCGCGACGGCGTCTCGGAGCAGCTCATCCTGGTATGCGCGGGACCGCCAGCCGCTGTTGACGTCGAGCTGGATGCCGTCGCCAGCGGCCGTTCCGGCCGCGTCGCGCAGGGCGTGAAGCAGATCGGGATCCAGGTTCGCGACGCCGGGGTACGCGCCGTCGAACACCGTCACGCCGTCGGGGAGGGCGCCGTCGGCCACGGTGACGGCGGGTCCATCGCCCGGTGCCGCACCGCCCTGCCTGCCGCGAGCCGGATCGCGGATCGGCGGGCTCGCTGACGGCGCCGCCCGCGGCGTGGCGCGTTGGCTGGTGGGCAACCGCCCGTCGCCGAAGGAGGAGGCGGACGACGATGCCGACTGGTGGCCCAGGGTGGCGATGATCGACGCAATGACAACCAGCAGGCCGATGGCGATGGGCCGGGGAAGCAGGGTCGGTGTGCGTGCTCGTTCGCGGTAGCGCATGCCGCCAGTGAAGGCGGCCGCGTGTTGCGGGCGCGTATGCGGTGTTCGATACGGTGGCGATATGCGCCCGTGGGTAGCATCTCCGGATGCGCGTGCTGATCGTCGAGGACGAGCCGTGGATGGCCGAGGCCATCCACGATGGGCTGCGTCTCGAGGCGATCGCGTCGGACATCGCGGGTGATGGCGATACCGCCCTGGAGCTGCTGAGCATCAACGCCTACGACATCGCCGTCCTCGACCGCGACATCCCCGGACCGACGGGTGACGAGGTGGCCGCGCGCATCGTCGCCTCCGGGAGCGGGCTGCCGATCCTGATGCTCACCGCCGCCGACCGGATCGACGCCAAGGCCTCCGGGTTCGAGCTGGGCGCCGACGATTACCTCACCAAGCCGTTCGAGCTCCGCGAGCTCGTGCTCAGGCTTCGCGCGCTCGATCGGCGGCGCGGTCGCAGCAGGCCGCCGGTGCAGGAGATCGGCGGCCTCCGTGTGGATCCGTTCCGCCGTGAGGTGTATCGCGACGGCCGCTATGTCGCGCTCACCCGGAAGCAGTTCGCCGTGCTCGAGGTCCTGGTCACGGCCGAGGGCGGTGTGGTCAGCGCCGAGGAGCTCCTGGCGCGGGCGTGGGACGAGCAGGCCGACCCATTCACCAACGCGGTCCGGATCACAGTCTCCGCCCTGCGCAAGCGGCTCGGGGAACCATGGCTGATCGCCACCGTCCCGGGCGTGGGCTACCGCATCGACAGGGAATGGGACGCCGACAGCAGGGGAGGCCGGAATGGCTAGGGCACCCGGGCCGAGCGCCCGCCTCAGGCTCACCCTCAGCTACGCCGGCTTCCTGCTGGTTGCCGGCACGCTGCTGCTGGCGGTCGTGTGGGTGTTCCTGCTGCGGTATGTCCCGGACGGGGCGCTCATCACCCGCGGTCCATTCGTTCCCAACCGGTCCGACCTCCTGGACGCGTTCGCCCCGCGGGCGGCTGCCGCGCTGGCGTTCCTGCTCGTGTTCGGTCTCGTCGGTGGCTGGATGCTCGCCGGCCGCATGCTGACGCCGCTGACCCGCATCACGGAGGCCACGCGCATCGCCGCGAGCGGTTCGCTCTCCCACCGGATCAGGCTGGCGGGGCGCAACGACGAGTTCCGCGAGCTTGCCGACGGCTTCGACGCGATGCTCGCGCAGCTCGAGAGGCACGATGCCGAACAACGGCGGTTCGCCGCCAACGCCTCACACGAGCTGCGCACCCCGCTGGCGATCACGCAGACGCTCCTCGACGTCGCCCGCAACGACCCGACTCACGATCACGCCGAGCTCATCGAGCGGCTGGGGTCCGTCAATGCACGGGCGATCGCCCTCACCGATGCCCTGCTCGTCCTCAGCCGCGCCGACCAGCGCTCGTTCAGCCGGGAGCCGCTCGACCTGTCCCTCATCGCCGAGGAAGCGACCGAGACCCTCCTCCCGCTTGCCGAGGCGCGTGGCGTCAGGATCGACACTTCCGGCGAGCTGACCGCGACCGTCGGGTCCCACGCGCTGTTGCTGCAGCTGGCCACGAACCTCGTCCACAACGCGATCGTCCACAACCTGCCGGACGGCGGCACGGTACGGGTCACCACCGCCACGCGACCCCGGTACGTCGTGCTCACCGTCGAGAACACCGGCGAGCAGCTCGCCCCCGAGGTGGTCTCGACGCTCACCGAGCCGTTCCAGCGCGGGACGGAACGGGTACGGAGCGACCATGCAGGCGTCGGCCTGGGTCTGGCGATCGTGAACAGCATCGCCGCTGCACACGATGGGACGCTCACCGTGTCCGCCCGCCCGGCCGGTGGGATGCTGGTCACGGTGCGGTTGCCGGCCCGGGTCTCCCACTCCGACAGCCGGGTGGCAGACGGTCATCGCGAAAGCCAGGTGGACGCCGCGCTGCATGCCCGGGCGCAGCACGCGGTCGGGACACCCGATCGATAGCGCCGTCCGCGGCCGCCGGAGCCGTCGGGCTGATCCTCGTCGAGGCAGTGCACGCCGGCGGCTCATCCGGCTCGTGGCCGGCACGCGATGCCGGCCGACGAAGGTTCAGGACGGCGGCTGCTTCTGCTGCTGCGCGAGCTGTCGCTGGACCTCCGCGTTGATCTCGTCCTGGCGGCGCTGCCGAGCACGCCTGACGACGATCAGGCCCATGACCCACGGCCAGATGAGGGCCACGAGCAGGCCGACGAGGATCGCCAGTGCCCAGTTGGGCGTGGCCGGTGTCGCGGTGCCGCCGGTGAGCCAGTACACGACCAGGAACGCGACCACCCCGAGGATGATCCCGGTGATCCGCCGAATCATTGCGATCCCTCCGTCCCTCGGGCAGCCTCGCAAACGCGGCGCAGCGCCCTCCGGCTGAGCCTAGGCGCCGCGGGGCCGAGGCGTCAATCTCGATGAGCGGGCTACGCCTGCGCGTCCGCATCACGCCCACGGGCAGCGGCCTGCGACTGCCTTGTCCAGGTCCGAGCGATCGGGCGCCCCGGTCGCTTCGGCTCTATCCATGCCGCCGCGCGACCCGAGAATGAGGATCGCCGACCATTGGGTAGCGTCCCCTGCACGGTCGACGGCACGAGGGGGACGACGCATGCGCATGTCGAGGCGCCGCCTCATCGCCGCGGGAATCGCGGTGCCAGGGTTGGTCGTGCTCGAACGAGCCGCCTCCATGGCCGGCGACGCGCTGTCGGGGGCCACCCGCGCGGCGCGACCCACGCCGGCCGGCACGAGCGCAACGCGCTGTGCGCAGTGCGGGTCGGCCGACCACACGATGCTCGATCCGGGGTGTCCACTCGCCCCGCGGGTGCTCACCTGATGGCCACCGATCGCCGGACGTTCCTCAAGGGTGCCGCCGGCGCGGCGACGGCTGTCGGGGTCGGGGGGCTGCTCCAGCTGACCGATCCTCCCCCGGTCCGCGCCGGGCGCGACTACGACATCGCGCCCAGCCTGCCCGTGGACCGCGTGGTGCGCACGACGTGCTCCCCCAACTGCACGGGGAGCTGCGGGCAGCTCGCGTTCGTCCGCGACGGGGTCGTGGTCAAGGTGCAGCAGGCGGCCGACTACCCGGACGGCGCATACAACCCGCGCGGCTGCATGAAGGGCCTGTCCTACGTCAACCAGATCTATGGCGAGGATCGGATCCTGACCCCGCTTGTCCGTACCGGCGATCGCGGGAGCGGCGAGTTCCGCGAGGCGACCTGGGAGGAGGTCCTCGACCGGATCGCGGCGGAGCTCACCCGGATCGGCCAGACGTGGGGCTGGAACTCGATCCACGTGTTCGGCCAGGTCCCGGGCAGCGGCTACGTCCAGAAGGGCGCCAACTATCGCGCTTCGGCCCTCCTTGGCATGAGCCACGGCACGAGCTTCGACTTCAACGGCGACCTGCCGATGGCCATGCCGATCACGTTCGGGGTCCAGAACGCGGAGCACGAGGCGAAGGACTGGGCCAACAGCCGGTTCCTCCTGCTGCTCGGGGCCAACCCGGTGGAGACCCGCATCCCGGACGTGCATTTCATCTTCGACGCCCTCGAACGTGGCGCGCGGCTCGTGGTCGTGGATCCGAGCTTCTCGTCCACGGCATCGAAGGCGGATGCCCACCTGCGGATTCGTCCCGGGACGGACGCGGCACTGGGCCTCGCGATGTGCCGCCAGGTCATCGAGGACGACCTGTGGGACGCCGCGTTCATGCGCACCTACTCGGACGCTGCACTGCTCGTCCGGGGCGATACGGGGGTGCGGCTCCGCGAGGCCGACCTCGTCGCCGGGGGAGCGGTGGACCGCTTCGTCGCGTGGGACACGGCGACCGCAGGCCCGGTCGTCGTGGGCACCGACCGCCTCGGCTTCCCGGACGGGGCGGAGCCTGCACTCGAGGGGACGTGGGCCGTGCAGCTCGCCGATGGCTCCGTGATCAGCGCGACGCCGGGATTCGCGCTCGTCCGAGGTGAGCTCGACCGCTGGACGCCGGAGGCCGCCGCTGCCGTCACCGGCATCGATGCAGCGCAGATCGTGACGGTCGCCCGTGCGTACGCGAGCGCGAAGCCGGCCGCGATCCTCATGGGCGGCGGGAGTAACCACTGGTATCACGGGGACCTCACGGGCCGGGCGTTCGCGCTGCTTGCCGCGCTCACGGGCAACATCGGCCGGTCGGGCGGCGGGTTCTCCGTCTACGTCGGGCAGTACAAGGTCCGCGTGGACACGTCCCCGTGGTGGAGCCCGGGCGGCACGAAGGCCCACGTCGTCCCGTCGATCTACTTCGTCCGCGGCCGGACGGACACGATGCACCCGGACGTGCCGTACCCGGAGCAGGGCTGGCACGCGCTCGTGTGCACCTTCGCGAACCTGTTCGTCCAGGCGATGGACGTCAACCGGCTCCACGAGACGCTCGCCGGGCTCGATCTCGTCGTGGTCGTGGACCACCAGATGACCGAGACCGTGAAGTGGGCCGACATCGTCCTGCCGGCGACCACGTGGTACGAGAAGACCGATCTCACCGCGACGCCGCTCCACCCGTACCTCCAGCTTCAGCAGGCCGCCATCGACCCCGTCGGCGAGTCCCGCTCGGAGCTGTGGATGTGGCGCGAGCTCGTCCGCCGGATCGACCCCGCCAAGGCGGCCGAGTTCTTCGAACTGGATGAGGAGCAGGCGATCGAGGCGATCCTCGCCGCGGGCGACACGCCCGGCGGGCCCACCGAGGGGATCACGCTGGCGCAGCTGAAGGCGGGACCGGTGCGCCTCAAGGTCGGCGATCCGGACATCCCGTTCCTCGCCCAGATCGAGCAGCTGGCCCCGTTCCCGCCTCGGTCGCTCCCGGCGCCGCTCGAGGCGACGGCCGCGTTCCTGCCGACGCGCCGGATGGAGTTCTACAAGGAGGAGGCACGGTTCCGGGAGCTCGGCGAGACCGTGCCGACCTACAAGCCGCCGTTCGACGACGGGGTGCACGACCCCGCAGCGTGGCCGCTCGCCCTGCTGACCCCGCACAGCAAGTGGCGGATCCATTCCTCGTACGCCAACAACGCGTGGCTCGAGGAGATCCACGGCGGCCGTCCGGAGGTGTTCGTCTCCCCTGCCGACGCGGAGGCACGCGGGATCGCGAACGGCGACCCGGTCCGCATCTGGAACACCCGTGGGTCGATCGAGGCGTGGGCGAACGTCGCCCCGTCGGAGCAGCCCGGATCGGTGACCCTGTACGAGGGCTGGTGGCCACGCCAGTTCCGGCAGGGGAAGGGCGTGAACGAGCTGACCTCGTCCGCCGTGAACCCGATCCACGAAGTCCACTTCGTGGGCAACATGTGGGCCCCCTCCACCGGTTGGAAGGACTGCCGGTGCGAGATCGCGAAGGCGGGTGACGCCTGATGGCGGACGAGAAGATCTCGCCGGTCGAGGCGTTGTCGCCGGCATCCCGCGCGTGGGGCGAGATCGGTGCGCGATCCGCGCAGCCGCACTGGGGCATGGTCGTGGACCAGGAGCGGTGCGTGGGCTGCTGGTCGTGCGCCGTGATCTGCAAGAGCGAGAACGACATTCCCCTCGGGATGTGGTGGAACCGCATCCTCACCGAGGGCGCATCGCTCGACCAGCCGGCCGAGGTGCGGGGCGAGGGGCTCGAGATGCACTGGCTGCCGCTCGCCTGTCAGCACTGCGAGAACGCGCCGTGCGTGAAGGTGTGCCCGGTCCAGGCCACGTATCACCGGACCGACGGCATCGTGATGCAGGACTCGGACCGCTGCATCGGCTGCCGCTACTGCATGATCGCGTGCCCGTACGGCGTCCGGAACTTCAACTGGGGAACGCCGGAGCGGCCGACCGCGCACGAGACCGGCATGGTCCACGCACGGCCGCTGGGGACAGTCGAGAAGTGCACGATGTGCGTGCATCGGCTGGCGGAGGGCCAGGTGCCATCGTGCGTCTGGTCATGTCCCGCCCAGGCCCGCGTCTTCGGTGACCTCAACGACGGCGACGGCCGCGTCGCGACGCTGATCCGCGATCGCGAGGGACACACGCTGCTCGAGGACGCGGGTACCCACCCGTCGGTCTACTACCTGACACCGCGCCGGAGGTCGCCGCTGTGAGCGCCGCCGCACCCGTCGTCCCCGGTGGAACCGCCGCGCCCGCATCCCGGTCGGACGCCCGCGCTCGTCCGTCCCGCGCCCTCGTCCTGTGGATCGCCCTGCTGCTCGGCGTGGTGGGCGTCGGGGTCGCGGCGTTCCTCTACCAGTTCGCGAACGGCCTCGTCGTCACCGGCATGCGCAACACGGTGATGTGGGGCCAGTACATCCTGTTCTTCATGTTCTTCGTCGGCCTGTCGGCCGGCGGGCTCATCGTCGCGTCCGCGGGCCGGCTGTTCGGGATCAAGGCGTTCAAGCCCATCACCCGGCTCGCGGTGCTCGAGGCGACCGTCGCCGTGATGCTGGCGGCGACGTTCATCCTCCCGGACCTCGGCCGACCGGAGCGGATCCTCAACATCCCGCTCTACTTCAACCCGACGTCCCCGATGATCTGGGACATCACGATCGTCATGGTCTACATGGCGATGTCGGCGTTCTACGTCTGGCTGTATGCCCGCGCGGACCTCGCGCGCCGCGGCTCGCGGCTCGCGTTCGGCACCGGCACCTCCGAGGCGACGATGGCGCGCGAGGAGCGGGTCAAGTCCGTCATGGCGTGGATCGCGCTCCCGGCCGCGATCCTGCTCCACTCGATCACCGCCTGGATCTTCGGCCTCCAGATCAGCCGCGGGTTCTGGTACAGCTCGCTCATGGCGCCGATGTTCATCACCTCCGCCCTCGTCTCGGGCATGGGACTCGTGATCATCCTCGCGATCGTCCTGCGGCACCTGGGCAGGCTCTCCTTCGATGACGGTCTCGTGGCACTGCTCGGTGGGCTGCTCGGGGTGTTCATCGCCGTGGAGGCGTTCCTCCTCCTGGCCGAGTACCTGACCGCCACGTATCCCGGCGCCCCCGAGGGCGAGGCCGCCGCGCGCATGCTCTCGGGACCCTACCTGCCCCTGTTCCTGTTCGAGGTGCTCGTCGGCCTGGTCATCCCGTTCGTCATCCTCGCCACTCGCAGGCTGCGCAACGACCCTCGCTGGGTTGCGGCGGCGGGCGGGATTGCGATCGTGGGCATCTTCGTGCACCGGCTCAACCTGGTGCTCAACGGCCTCTCCTTCCCGAACGTGGCGCTTCCGCCAGGCCTGCCCATCGGCGTCCCGCAGGACGGCAGCTCGTTCGCGGAGAGCTACTGGTACGTGCCGACGATCGTGGAGTGGCTCGTGGTCCTCGGCATCCTGGCGATGGGTGCGCTCCTGTTCACGATCGCGGCGCGCTTCCTCCCGATGCAGGAGCCGGAGGCGCACTGACGAGCGAACCGCGGACGTTCTGCCCCGCGTGGATCGCGACCTTCGGGCCTCGCTCCCGGCGTTGCGGGGACATGCGACGCGCTCGGCGCCGTCTACCGCTCGGCGTGTGAGGTTCTGGAGGCGCATCCCTGAGGGGATCGATGGGACCCCGCCGTCTACTCGCCGCCGTACGTACCCAGCCCGGACGCCCCCGACGTGGCGTGCGCGGACGGTGCGCCGGTTGGTCGGGCGGCGGTCTCGAGCGCCCGTGCCAGCGCGTCGGGCGTGGCGCACCAGCGCTCCACCGTCGGCTCATCGCCCCACGGCCCGGCGCTCTCCACCCCCGCGTGGAGGTAGACGTCCGGCCGCAGCAGCGCGTGCGAGAAGGCGCCATCGGACGCGGCGCCGAGGCTCACCCGAACGACCGTCTGGTCCTCCAGGATCGGCTCGCCGCACGCGGCGCAGACGAAGGGGTCGGTCATGCGTTCATCGGTCAGTCGGCCGCCGGGATCAGGAAGGGGCCGCGGTGCGCATCGGTCGCCGGCGACGCGAAGGCGGCGTGGTCACGGTAGCTCGCGCCGAGGCCGACACGATGAGGACAGACCCGCGCGCATCGTCCACCTTCACTCTTCACCCACAGGGTACAGCGGACGGGGAGGCCTGCCGCACGACGGGGCGTGGGCTCGCGCGTCGCTGCGGTGGTGTCCGGGACGGCGCAGTACGATGCCCGTACCGCACGGAGCTGCCTGCGAGGACGGCCAGGGAGGCGCATGAGCTTCGACCATCACGACCCCCGGTTCGTCCGGGATCCGGAGCGCGTCTTCGGGCCGATGCGCGAGGACCATCCGCTCGTGCACTCGGACCTCTACGGTGGGTTCTGGGTGCTCACGCGCTATGACGACGTGACCGCGGCGGCGCTCGACTGCGAGGCATTCACCTCGGCGGTCCCCGGCACGACGCTCATCCCGTCCATCCAGCCGCGCGTCGACCCGCTGCTTCCCCTGGAGCTCGACCCGCCGGGGCACAGCGTCTACCGGGCCCTCGTCAACCCGCTGTTCGCCAAGCCGCGCATCGACGCCATGCGGCCCGAGCTCGAGGCGCTGGCGACGCGGCTCCTCGAGCCGTTCGCGCGCAACGGTGGCGGCGACGTCATGGCGGAGTTCGCCCATCCCATGTCGCTGGGCTCGCTGGCGCGGCTGATGAACCTGCCCGAGGAGGACGAGGACCGCTGGTTCGACTGGGTCGAGCGGATGTACTCCAACGCCATCCTCGACAGCGCCGATCACGCCGCGGCCGCGCACGAGGCGGAGGCGTACATCGACGAGCTGATCGAGGCGCGCAAGCGAACGCCCCGGGATGACTTCCTCGGCACCCTGATCCGCGCCGAGGTCGACGGCCACTGCCTGTCCGACGCGGAGGTGCGGCAGTTCGGCATGGTGATGCTGCTCGCCGGCTACGAGACGACGTCGGGCGCGATGGGCATGAGCCTCCTGCACCTCGCCCAGCACCCGGAGCTGCGCACGCAGCTGTTCGGCGACGTCGACGGCCTCAAGCACACGGCGGTGAACGAGTTCCTGCGCTTCGTGTCGCCCGTCCAGGTCTTCGGGCGCAACGCGACCCACGACGTCTCGCTCCACGGCCAGACGATCCCGGCGGGCGACGTCGTCCTCCTCGCCTACGGCTCCGCGAACCGTGACCCGAGCGCGTTCGAGGATCCCGGGCGCTGCGTCCTGGACCGCCACCCCAACCGGCACGTCGCGTTCGGCCACGGCCGCCACCTGTGCCTGGGCGCGAACCTCGCCCGGCTCGAGCTCACGATCATGATCGAGCAGTTCGCCGTCCGGTTCCCCGACTTCCACGTGGATCCCGCCCACGAACCCGCCTGGAAGCCGCGCGGCGACGTGCGCGCCCTCTCGTCGCTCACGCTCCTCGCCGGGGGTGCCGCGTAGCCGGCGTCAGTCCGGGAACGCCTCCGGGCCGCGCTCGTGGAGGTGCCGCGCCTCCTCGGCGTGATCGGCGCTCTCCAGCCACGTGAACGGGTACTCGGGGTTCTCGAGCGCGGCAGCCTGCTTCGTGAGCCACAGCGGCCGGAACGTGTCCACCATCACCGCCAGCTCCTCGGTCGCCTCCTTGCCGATGGACGCCTCGACCGTCCCCGGGTGGGGCCCATGCGGGATCCCCGCGGGATGGAGCGTGAACGATGAGATCCCCACGCCCCGGCGGCTCATGAAGTTGCCCGCCACGTAGTAGATGACCTCGTCGCTGTTGATGTTCGAGTGGTTGTACGGGGCAGGGATCGCGAGCGGGTGGTAGTCGAACTTGCGGGGCACGAACGAGCACACGACGAAGTTGCGCGCCTGGAACGTCTGGTGGACGGGCGGCGGCTGGTGGACGCGGCCCGTGATCGGCTGGAAGTCCGCGATGTCGAAGGCGAACGGCCACAGGTAGCCGTCCCAGCCCACGACGTCGAACGGGTGGGTCGCGAAGTGGTACGCGGTGTGCCGGCCGCGCGCCCGCACGATGACCCGGAAGTCGCCCTCGTCGGTGCGGGGCTCCTGGAAGTCGGGGACCCGGATGTCGCGCTGCGAGTAGGGGCTGTGCTCCAGGAGCTGCCCGTAGTCGTTGCGGTAGCGCTTCGGCGGCTCGATCTCCGAGGGGCACTCGAGGTAGAGCATGCGCTGCCCGACGCCCTCGTCCGGGTCGAGGCGCCAGGTCGTCCCGATGGGCAGCACCAGGTAGTCGCCCGGGTGGTAGGCCAGGTCGCCGAAGTTGGTGCGCAAGGTGCCCGTCCCCTCGTGGACGAACAGCAGCTCGTCGCCCTCGCCGTTCCGATAGAAGGTGTCGGCGGGCATCGGGTCCGCCGGGAGCACCACGCCCATCACCACGTCCGCGTTGTGGAACAGGGGGATCCGCCCCGAGATCGCGTCCCCGGCCGGCTGCAGCGGCGCCGCGTCGATGAGCTGGTGGTGGTGCGCCTCCTCGTCGGCCGTCTCGATCCTGATCCGACCGATCGCGTCGATGCGCGTGACGCGCGTGGGCGGGACCAGGTGGTACAGCAGCGAGCTCCGGCCCGTGAACCCCTCGACGCCGAACAGCTCCTCCGCGTACAGGCTGCCGTCGGGCGCCCGGTGCTGCGTGTGACGCGTGGGCGGGACGCTGCCGCGGGACGTGTAGAACATGGGCGGGACGCTCCTCCGTTCAGGGCCTGGGCGGGCGGGCGATGACCGGGCTGACGAGGCGGCCGAGCCGCTCCACCTCGAGGGTGACCTCATCGCCGGGCTCGAGGTAGCGGCCGAGCGTCTCGTCGCGGATCTCCAGCAGGCAGCCGCCGCCGACGGTCCCGCTGCCGAGGATCTCGCCCGGGCGGAGGTGCACGTCCGCCGATGCGCGGGCGATCATCTCGCCGAACCCGTGGTGGATCGACGCGAGCGTGCCGCGCGACGTCTCGACCACGCGGCCGTCGACCGTGCGGACGGTCGCCGTCATCGTGAGGTCGGGCGCCGTGGAACCCGGCGGGCGGCGGTCGGCCAGCTCGTCGGGCGTGACCAGCCAGGGCCCGGCCGACAGCGCGAAGTCCTTCCCCTTCGCCGGACCGAGCCGGACGGTCGTCTCGTCGCGCTGGAGGTCGCGGGCCGACCAGTCGTTGAGGATGAACAGCCCGCCGATCGCCTCCTCGGCGCGGTCCGGGCTCACGTCGAGGACGGCCGTGTCGACGAGGACGCCGATCTCGAGCTCGTAGTCGAGCTCGTCCGAGCCACGGGGCGCCCAGACGGCCTCCCCGGGGCCGCGCAGCTCGGACACGTTCGAGAAGTAGAAGACCGGCAGCCGGAACCATGCCTCCGGGATCTCCTGCCCTCGTCGGGCCCACGTGGTCGCGACGTGGCGCTCGAAGGCGTAGAAGTCGCGGAACGAGGGCGGACGGAGGACCGGCGGCCCGAACTCGAGGTCGTCGGCGTCGAGGATCGCGTCGTCGTCGTCCTCGCGGGGCGCGAACGCCTCGACGAGATCGGCGAGCGCCTCGACGCGCAGGCCGCGGGCCAGGTGGTCGTCAAGCGTCGTCACCGGCTGGCGATGCAGCGTGGAGTCGTGGGCGAGGCCGGGCCTGGCGCCGACCGCGCGACGGCGGGCGATCTCGATGTCGAGCCAGCTCGTCGCTGCGGGGTCCAGCGCGGCCGCCAGCCGCCACGGCGTGCCGGCGGGAGCGTTCCGTTCGCGGACGTGGGCGAGACGCATCACCCGCAGTCTACGTGCCGAACCAAAACTGAACGCGGGAAACGGTGGGCGGGTCTGTAGGATCGGACAACGCCCCCGACGGGCGGATCTACGGACGGATCCATTGTGGATCGCGGGCTCCTGGAAGCGGCGCAGCGGGGGGATGAGGCGGCGTTCGTCGCCCTGATCCGGCCGCGCAGCAACCGGCTGTTCGCGATCGCCCAGCGGATCCTCCGCGATGTCGACCGGGCCGAGGATGCCCTGCAGGATGCGCTGGTGATCGCCTGGCGCCGCCTTCGGGGGCTCCGCGATCCGGACCGGTTCGACGCGTGGCTCACCAGGCTCCTGGTCAACGTCTGCATCACGCAGGCGTCCCGCGAGCGCCGGCGGACCGCGAACCTTCGCGTGCTCCCGGTCGACGGACCGGCCGCACCCGACCAGCTGCTCTCCGTCGCAGACCGCGACCTCCTGGATCGCGGGTTCCGGCGGCTGCCGCCCGACCAGCGGGCGATCCTCGTGCTCCATCACTTCCTCGGGTATGCCCCATCGGAGATCGCCGAGACGCTCGGCATCCCGCCCGGCACCGCCCGATCTCGCCTGTTCTATGCCCATCGCGCCATGCGGGCCGCCCTCGAGGCTGACGCGCGCGCGGCCGTGGCGGGAGGTCGGTCGGCATGACGCACGATCGCGACATCGAGCGCCTCCTCGACGCCTGGATCAGCGAAGGTCCAGACCTTGTCTCCGATCGCGTGATCGAGGGCACGGCCGACCGGATCGCACGCGCACGCCAGCTGCCCGCCTGGCGCCTCCAGTCATGGAGGTCCACCATCGTGTCAGCTCCCATCAAGCTCGTGGCCATCGGTGCCGCGCTGCTCGTCGTCCTGGCCGTCGGCGGCGTGTTCATCGGGGGTGGCGCATCGCCGGCCGCTCCAGTCGCCCCTGCTGCGACCCCCACGCCGGCCGCGACCGTCGCGCCGGCGCCGGCGTCGCCCTCGCCGTCGCCCAGCGGCCCCGGCGGCATGCCCCGTGGACAGCTGCAGCCCGGCACGTACGTGACCCATCCCTACACCGGCAATCCGATCACGTGGCAGGTGACCGTCCCTGCAGGCTGGCTCAACGCAGGCGACTGGTACCTGTACCCGACGAGCGTGCGCGGGCCGGCCGGCACCAACGAGGCTGGCGAACTCGACGGGATGGCGGTCTCGTTCCTCAACGCCCCGGAGGTCATCCTCGACGGCTGCAACTACCTCGGCGGGATGACCGACACCGGCACCGTCGACGAGCTCGTCGCCGCGATGCAGGCGAAGGACGACTGGGTCGTCTCGTCCCCGACCGACGTCTCGATCAACGGCATGGCTGGCCAGCGGCTGGACATCGAGCTGCCGACGGATCTGTCCCGGTGCGGCCAGGACGCCTACACGGCGTTCGGGGAGCCGGGGACCGAGCACGGGTTGCGTGCCCAGGGCCCGTCGCAGCGGATCCGGGCGTGGATCCTCGACGTCGACGGGCACGTGGTCGCCCTGCTGCGGATCTCCTTCGCCGCCAGCCCGGCCGACAAGCTGGAGGAGGCACAGCAGATCATCGAGTCGAGCGTGATCACTCCCTGACCGACGGCCGGGGACGGGCCCGGTGCGGGACCTCGCCTAGAGGTTCCCGCGCCGGGCCTGCTCGAGCTCGATCGCCTCGAACAGGGCCTTGAAGTTGCCTACCCCGAACCCGCGCGACCCGTGGCGCTCGATGATCTCGAAGAAGAACGTCGGCCGGTCCTGGATCGGCCGGGTGAAGATCTGGAGGAGGTAGCCCTCCTCGTCGCGGTCGGCCTCGATGCCCAGCTCCTCGAGCGTGTCGATCGGGACGCCGACGTCGCCAACCCGGTCGGCCAGCGACTCGTAGTAGGCGTGGGGCATGCCGAGGAACTCGACCCCGTTCTCGCGCAGCCGGCGCACCGTGCCCACGATGTCCTCCGTCCGCAGGGCGACGTGCTGGACGCCGGGCGCGTGGTACCAGTCGAGGAACTCCTGGATCTGGCTCTTCTTCTTGCCGGTGGCCGGCTCGTTGATGGGGAACTTCACCCTGCCGCTGCCGTTGGTCATGACCTTCGACATGAGGGCGCTGTAGTCCGTGTGGATGACCTTGTCGTCGTAGTGGATCAGCTGCGCGAAGCCGAACACGTCGCGGTAGTAGTCCACGAACCGGTCCATGTCGCCGAGCCCGACGTTGCCCACGCAGTGGTCCACCTCGAGCAGGCTCAGGCCCTGCGCGGCGGCGGCCGGCTTCCTGACCTTCCGGTAGCCGGGCGCGAACACGCCGTGGTAGTCGCGCCGGTCCACGAAGCTGTGGCGGACCTCGCCGTACGTCCAGACCGCGCTCCGGCGGAGGATCCCGTCCTCCCCGCCGTCGAGCTCGACGGGCTCGATCGCCGACCGGGCCCCGCGGGCCGTCGTCTCGCGCCATGCCGCCGCGGAGTCCTGGACCGCGAACGCGATGTCGCGCACGCCGTCGCCGTGGGCCCGGACGTGCTCGGCGATCTCGCCGTCCGGCGTGAGCGGCGCCGTGAGGACGATCCGGATGTCGTGCTGCTGCATGACGTAGCTCGCGCGGTCGCGGACACCCGTCTCGAGGCCGGAGAAGGCGACCGGCGTGAAGCCCCACAGGGCGCGGAAGTAGGCCGACGCCTGGCGGGCGTTGCCCACCCAGAACTCCACGTGGTCGATGCCGTCGAGCGGCAGGAAGTCCTTGGCCTCGGCGAAGGCATCGCGATTGAGGACGGCCCCGGACTGGTTGGCGGCCGGCGTGCCGGTCTCGCCCGGGTGCACGGGGTGGGGGGCGGTCTTGGCCATGGGAGCAGGCTCCGGTCTGTCGAGCTGCCGGTCGGCGGGACGCGCCTCGCGGGCCGGATGGATCTTGGCGTCCACTCTGGTCCACGCGCCGCGGACGGTCAAGTGCGGGTACGTAGCGCCGGATTACGTACCCGGTTCCGCAGCTTCCTCGATGTCGCCGACCGCGTCACGGACCTAGGGTGCCGGCATGGGACGCACCAGGGCAACCCAAGAGACGAGGCGACAGGTCCGGGCGCTGTTCGGCGTTGCCGGACACGGGGCCACGCCGCCGCGCATCGGCCTGGAAGCGGAGTTCCTGCTCCTTCCCGCCGCGGACCGCAACGGCCGGGTCCGGATCGCCACCGTGACGCGTGCGCTTGCATCGATGCCGACGCTCGTCCGGACCGGTCACCCGAGCTTCGAGCCTGGGGGACAGCTCGAGCTCAGCCCGGCACCTGCGCCGTCGCCGGCCCTTGCGCTCGCACGGCTCGACGCACTCACGCACCAGACCTCGATGGCCCTCGAGCGCTCCGGCGTCCGCATGGTGGCGGCAGGCCTCGACCGCTGGCGGTCCGTCGAGGTCCTGGGTCTGCAGACGCCGAAGGACCGCTACCGCGTCATGCAGGCGCACTTCGACAGGTTCGGGCCGTCGGGCCGGCGGATGATGCGCCAGACGGCGTCGCTCCAGGTGTGCATCGACCGAACGCCGGGACCGGGCGCAGGCCGGCAGTGGCTGGCCGCGAACCTCGTCGGCCCCGCGCTTGCCGCCGCGTTCCGCACCTCACCTCCGGGGGACAATCGAACGGCGGTCTGGCTGGGGGTCGATCCCAGCCGAACGGGCCTCGACGGCCGCCAGGTCGCTGCGGCCGACCCGGTCGACGCGTACCTGGGCTTCGCGCTCGACGCGGAGGTCATGCCGCTTCCCCGCCTGGGCGAGCGCGAGGAGGTTCGGTTGGATCGGACCGCGCTCGGCGCGTGGATCGCCCGCGGGCTCGCGCGGCCGGACGGGACCGACATCCGCCACCACCTCTCGACGCTGTTCCCGCCGGTGCGGCCGCGGGGGCGGTACCTGGAGGTCCGCTTCCTGGACGCACAGCCCGAGCGGTCGCGCATCGCGGCAGTCACGCTGGTCGCCATCCTGCTCGGCGACCCGGTCGCCCGGGAAGCCGCGATCGAGCTGGTCGGCGACGACCCGACGGGCCTCGGTCCTGCGTGGATCCGATCGGCGCGCTCCGGCCTGGCCGACCCGGGTCTCCGGTCGGTCGCCCGCGACCTCGCCCTCGTTGCGGCCGCTCGGGTCGCGCCGATCGACCGCCGGTGGCCGGGCTGGCTACCCGCTACCGCGCGGGACTCGCTGGAGGGCCTCGTCGCCGGCCTGGCGGCCCATGAGCCGAGGGCGATGGCGTCATGAGGATCGGCATCGTGCTGGACCCGCTCGAGCGGCTCGACCCGTCCGGTGATTCGAGCCTCGCCCTCATCGAGGCGGCGCAGGCGCTGGGGCACGAGTCGTTCGTCGCCGAGACCCGCGAGCTCACGCTCGTCGACGGCCGGACGTGCGCCCCGCTGCGACGGATCCACCTGGCAGGGGGACACATGCAGGGGCCGCGCTGGGTGGCCCCTGACCCGTGGTGCACGCTCGAGCCGGCCGGTGGGCTCACCGCGCTCGAGACGCTGGACGCCCTCCTGTTCCGGACGGACCCGCCCGTGGACGCGCGCTACCTGTGGGCGACCTACCTCCTCGACCGGGTCGACCCGAGACGGACGGTGATGGTCAACGATCCGCGCGGCATCCGGGCCGCGAACGAGAAGCTCTTCGCGCTCCGCTTTCCGGAGCTGATGCCGCCCACGATCGTGACCGCCGACGGCGGGCTCATCCGCTCCTTCGTCGATACCCACGGGACGGCGGTGGCGAAGCCCATCGACGGCTTCGCTGGTCGCGGCGTGCTCCGGCTGCAGGCCGACGATCCGAACGTCGCCTCCATCGTCGAGGTGATGACCGCGCGGGGCGCGCAGCCGATCGTCGCGCAGGCCTGGGTGGCGGCGGCGTCGGGCGGCAACAAGCGGATCCTCGTGTACGACGGGGACGCGGTCGGGGCCGTCAACCGGCCGGTCGAGCCGCGTGACTTCCGGACCGGCAATCCGGGCGCGGCCACCGACCTCGGGGCGCGGGACCTGGAGATCGTGGCCAGGCTCGCACCTTCGCTGCGCGAGCTCGGGCTGCGGCTGGTCGGCCTCGACGTCATCGGTGACTCCCTGATCGAGGTGAACGTCACGAGCCCCGGGGGCATCCGCCAGGCACTGGGCCTCGGCCTGGCGGAGCTCGCCCGGACCGTCATCCAACGCATCGAGGCCGATTGTCAGAGGAGATGATCATGGGAACGCCGTCCGCGCGGCCGAGCACGCGCAGGATCCATTCCATCAGCCGCGTCCTGGCCGTCATGGCCCATCCGGACGACGCCGACGTGCGATGTGGCGGAACGTTCGCCCGCTGGGCGGACGAAGGCAAGGAGATCACGTACGTCATCGCGACCTCGGGGAGCCGTGGTGGTGATGGCACCACCAGCGAGGCCGAGCTCGCGACGCTTCGCGAGGCTGAGCAGCGTGAATCGGCGGAGCTGCTCGGGATCCGCGAGGTCGTGTTCCTGGGGCACGAGGACGGGTACCTGACCCCGTCGCTCGAGCTTCGGCGCGATATCACCCGCGAGATCCGCCGCGTCCGGCCGGAGGTCGTCGTGACCCACTACCCGGTCCGTCACTTCGCGTGGGGCAACCATCCCGACCATCACGCCGTGGGCGAGGCGACCGCCGCGGCGGTGTACCCCACCGCTCGCAATCCGATGGCCTTTCCCGACCTGCTCGCCGCGGGGTTGGAGCCATGGGAGGTCACCTGGCTCATGGCGATCGACCCGGACGACCCGGATTTCTTCGTGGACATCGCGAGCTCGCTCGAGCGGAAGGTGGCCGCGATCGGCTGTCATCGGTCGCAGTACGACCAGCACTACCTGGACTTCTCCCGGAAGCTCGCGGAGCTGACCGCAGCCGATGGGGCGGCACGCGGCTATCCGGGTCTCGCCCACGCCGAGTCCTACAAGCTCAGGTTCGAGGGACATCCCCGACTTCTCGCGGAGCTTGGAGGCGCAATCCCCGGTTGACGGCTACGAGCCCGACGACGCAATCCCTTCGGCGACGGCCCAGGCCGCGATCTGGGCCCGGGAGTGGAATTCGAGCTTGAGCAGGATGTTCTGGATGTGCGTCTCCACCGTGCGTTCGGAGAGGACGAGCGCCGTCGCGATCTCGCGGTTCGATTGGCCCGAGGCGACGTGCACGGCAATCTCCCGTTCGCGGGGCGATAGTCGCCCGGACCGGTGGGCGAGCTCATCCACCAGCGCCTCGGCCAGCTGCAGGAGGCCGAGCAAGCCCAGGCGTCGCGCGTCCGTGACCGCAATCGACGCGATCGTCTCGGCACGCGCGCGGTCACCGGGAGCGCCTCGGCGGGCGAGCGCGCCCGCGAGCGCGATGCGCGTCCTGGTGAGGGACGGGCCGAGATCGCCACGGGCGAGCAGCTCGACCGCTGCTTCGAAATGCGCGATCGCCTGGTCCAGCCGGCCGGCATGCGCCTCGACGAGTCCCAGCGAGTACGCGACGGGATCGTGCGCCCCCACGGCGCCGGCAATCATGAGGCCGTCGAAGGGCTCCAGCTCGGCACGCAGTGCCTCGGCCACCGGGGCGTCGTCGAACGCGACCGCGAGGGCCACGGACGACACGATCGTCGGGAACCAGCGCTCGTCGCGGGGCATGCTCGCCAACCGGGGCCTGACGGCCTCCCAGCTGGCGCGAGCGCCCGATCGATCGCCGGTCACCAGCTGGAGCTTGCCGATCGTCGCGCGGATGATGGGCGGCCCACCGGCGGCGATCGCGCCCAGTCGTGCGCCGAGGGAGGACGGCACGCCGCGCTCGATCGCGATCAGCGTGAGCTGGGCGTAGTACAGCGAATGGATCTCGCGACCTTCAGCGGCGGCCACGACGTCCTTCGCCAAACCCGCCAGACGCTCCGCATCGTCGAGGCGGCCGACTGCCTGGCACCAGCCAGCCCGCGAGCGAAGCGCGTGCCAGGCAACGAGCGGATCGCCGGTCCGCGTTGCCAGCACCTCCAGAGCGTCGATGTCCCGCAGTGCGGCCGGTGCGTCCGCCTGCAGCAGCAGGCCATCGATGCCCCACGTGTGCCCGAGCAAGGCGTGCTCCGTCGAACCCGTGACCGCAGCGAGAGCCAGCATCCGCTCCCCGAGCTGGACGAGCTCAGCCGCGCGTCCCAGCCCCTGCGCGACGGTCTGGCGTGCGTGGAGCGCCGAGGCAGTTGCCGGGGCGTCCTTGGCGCGGGCAGCGAGGTCCATGGCCCGCTCGCTCTCGTCGGCTGCCTCCGAGATGGCGCCACGGTGATAGAGGGCGACGGCCAGCTGGCCGCGCAGCCGTGCCTGCAACGAGTCCTCATCGGCTGGAACGACCGCGATCGCATCGCGACACAGGCTGACGATCGCGGCATCGAGCACCGGGTCCTCCACGCCGACGACGACCAGGGCCGCCTCAGCCAGGAGGTCCGGGCGCTGCGCGCGGCGGGCCAGGTCCGCGGCGCGGAGGATCAGTCCGGCGCACGACCCGAGATCGCCGGCGTGGTAGCTCCTGGCCGCCTCCGCGAGCAGCCGCCGGCATGCGGCAGCCTCGCGCCGCGCCGTTCCGCCGCTCGTGTCGCTGGTGGCGCCATCCCGTCCGAGCCGACTGCGCTCCATGGCGGCATTGTGGCGCGACGAGGGCGACCCCGCGATCCGCTCAGTACTCGCCCTTGATCACGAAGAACGAGCCGCGGATCGTCCCGGCCAGCTTCGACTTCTGGCGCGCGAACTTGAACCGCGACGCGAGCTCGGCGGGGACCGCCATCCCGTCGGAGAGCTTGAACCCGACCGCCCGCTTGCCGGCGTCGTCGAGCGTGTACAGCACGTTGACGGACAGGCCGCTCTCGTAGAACACGTACGCCCAGCGGATGTTCTCGACCCTGAACTCGGTCGCCTCGAGCGGGCGGGACGCGATGACGAGGTCGCGCTCCTCCCGGAGGATGCGCTCCACCCACTCGATGGTCGCCGCGGCCTCGTCGGCCGGCCGAACAGTGAAGTCGTGGTCGTACTTGTTCTTGAAGTAGCGGGCCTCGTTCGCGCGCAGGCCGGCGAGCGCCGGCGCCACGGGTGACGACTCCAGGCCGGTGGTCGAGACCTCCCGGAAGTCCACGAGAGAGGACATGACCCGCTCCTTGTGCCGCGAAAGTGACGCCAGCCGGCCCGGCCATGGTAGTCGGGCCGGACGTCAGGGCAGGCGGCCGAGCGTCGTGTGTGCCTGCGCCTGGATCGCGTCACTGGACGGCGTTGACCCACCCAGCGCGATGTCGCTGATCGCGATGAGCACCGCGCCCTTGAGCGCATACAGCGCGATGGCCGACACCTTCGTCCCGTTCACGGTGGCGTTGCCGGAGATCACCGCGGCATCGACTCCGGGCTCGAAGTCCGTGATCTCGGTCAGCTTCGGGTTGGCCATGCCCGCCTGGGCGGCCCCCTGCTCGAGCTGCGCCTTGAACGCGGGCTCCTGGGCCTTCGCCGTCGCCGCGTCCGGTGCCACGGACACCAGCACCTCGAGCACGATGCCCTCCGCCCCGTAGCTGCAGATCCGGTTGTTGTTCTCCGTCGAGACCGTGCCTGCGGCGAGCGTGGCGCCCGCGAGCGCGGACGCCTCGTCCTTGGTCACGAGCTGGCACGGGTCGATGTCGGTGGCGACTGCGGTCGGCTGCGGCGTCTCCGGCGCCCCGGCGGTGGGGCTCGCCGCGGGCGCGACGGAGGCGCTCTCGGTCGGCGCGGCGCTCGCCGCGGCCGGCGGGGTCGCGGGCGCCAGCGACGGCGCCAGGCTGGCGGTCGACGCGCTGCACCCGCCGAGCACGATGGCCGACAGCGTGAGGAGCGCGCCAAGCGCGCGCGCGTTCGAGACGGTGTTGCTCATCGGGCGGTTCCTTTCCTGGGTCGCGGCTCGGGACGCTCGCCGGGGAGCGCGATGGCCCCGGCGATCCGGTCGGCAGGCAGGCCGGCGCGCTCGTTCACGAGGCGCACGACGGACTCGTCGTTCGCGGCCATGAGCGAGAACACGACCTGGTCGGCCGGCATGAGGATCGAGCCGAGGTGCTCCACGGGGCTGCCCTCGTCGGCCAGCTGGCGAGCCGCGGCCTCGAGGCGGCGGAGCGCGTCCTGGAATCCCGCGAGGTCGATGCCCGGCCAGTACCGCTCGACGAGGAACGTCGGGCGGGCGTCGGACCCCTGTGCTCGGTCCATGGTCGGCACCCTACGGAGGCGCCCCGTCGGGACGAAAGGGGTGATCGCCCCGATCAGTGGCCGGACGGTGGGTCGGCGATCCCCGCGGACGTCTGCGCCGCCTGGGCGGCCATCACCGCGCCGAGCTCGGCGCGAGAGTGGATCCCGAGCTTGTCGTACACGCGTCCCAGGACGTTTCCCACGGTCTTCGGCGCGAGGAACGCGCGCTCCGCGATCTGACGGCTGCTGAGCCCGCCCGCCGCCAGCTCGGCGACCTGCCGCTCGGTCTCGGTCAGGCTCGATGGCGCGCTCGGCCGCCGGCCGACCCGAGCGAGCTCGGCTCGCGCCTGGTCGACCCAGATGGTCGCCCCGAGGCGCTCGAACGTCTCGAGTGCCGCCCGCAGGGTCTCGTCCGCCAGGCGCTTCTCCCTGCGACGGCGGTGGACGCGCCCGAGCGCGAGGAGGGTGCGACCCCGCTCGAACGGCATGGGCAGCCGCTCGTGCTCGTCGAGCGCCCGATGCAGGTCGGCAACCGCTGTGACGAGGTCTCCGCGCGCCGCGGCGAGCAGACCCGACGATCGAGCGCCGACCGCCAGGACCCACGGCGTCGGGGCGACGCGCGCAGCCTCGTCCAGGACGGCGACGATCGCCGCAGCCCGGTCGACGTGGCCGAGCGAGAGCGCCGACTCGACCTGGTCGCCGGCCAGCTTGAACCGTCCGGGGTGGCGGACCGACATCCGCGACGCGAGCGCCGCCGCGGCCGCAAGGTGGGCGTCCGCGTCGACCCATTCGCCCAGCGACAGCGCAACGAACCCCAGGATGTGGTGGTGGAACACGGTGAGCACGTCGTCCCCTCGCTCCGTCGCGACCCGGAGCCCAGCCTCCGCGTCCCGGCGCGCATCCGCGACCCGTCCCTCGAGTGCCGCGACCAGCGCGACCCCGCGCAGCGCCCAGGCCGGGTGGAGGTCGCGGCCCTCGCGCTCGTAGCCCTCGATCGCCGCCTCCGCCACCCGTCGAGCCTCGGCCCACTCGCCGCGGAACGCCAGCAGGCCCGAGAGCTGGACGAGGTTGAACGGATCGTCGCCGCCGGGGCCCGACTTCGAGCGGATGAGGTCGTGCGTCATCGCGATCGCTCGGTCGAGGTCGTCGGTGATCCGGGCGAGCCCGAAGGCGCTGCCGTCGGCGCCCTCCCGTTCCCAGGAGCGGCCGTCCGTCGTGATCAGCCGGAGGCCGCGCTCGATCTCGGCACGGCGCGTCGGCCGCACGAGCCCCAGCTCCCCCGCGGCGCGCAGGAGGAGGACGTTCGCGAGGAGGTCCGGATCGACGGGCCCCGCTTGCGCCTCCAGCAGCGCGACGGCCTCCTCGACCAGGGTGACGCCGCGCTCCAGGTCGCGCTGCATGACCACGAACGCGATCCTGCCGAGCACGCGGGCCCGGAGCGATGGGTCGTCCCCGGACTCCTCGAGCGCCTGCTCGCCCAGCACGAGCGCATCGGCCACGCTGCCGTAGTAATAGCGGAGGATCGCCCGCAGGCTGCGTGCCTCTGCGCGCGCCGGGCCGGGACGCGCCGCGCCGAGCGCGGCTTCCAGGATGGCGTCCGCGTGCACCGTCTCGGACAGGTCGATGAACAGGCACTCCGCCGCGAGCCGTGCCCGGTCGAGGCGGCGGTCGGCGAGCGGGGCGGGCGTGGCGGCCGCCGCCTCGAGATAGCG
>JAICUV010000063.1 GCA_025935655.1 Chloroflexota bacterium
ACGACGGTCGGCTCGTGGAATCGGTGCTCATGCGGTACCCGGCGCGAGGCGGCCGACGCGCGCGTGCCACGCTGTGCATCTCGTCCCAGGCCGGCTGTGCCGTGGGCTGTCCGTTCTGCGCCACCGGCGAGCTGGGCATGGAGCGCGACCTCGAGACCGCCGAGATCGTGGACCAGGTCCGCAACGCGGGTCGGCGGCTCGCGCAGGACGGCAGGCACCTGACCAACGTGGTGTTCATGGGCATGGGCGAGCCACTGCTCAACCTCGACCGCGTCCTCGAGGCGATCTCGGCGCTCAACGATCCCACGCGGTTCGGGCTCGGCGCGCGCCACATCACGGTGTCCTCGTCCGGCGTGGTGCCGGGCATCCGGCGGCTGACGGCGCTCGGGCCGCAGTTCACGCTCGCGATCTCGCTCCACGCGGCGCGCAACGCGCTGCGGGACGTCCTCGTGCCGCTCAACCGGCGCTGGCCCGTGGAGGAGGTCGTGGACGCGGCGCGGGAGCACGCGCGGGCGACCGGCCGCCGGGTGACCTACGAGGCCGTGATGATCGACGGCATCAACGACACGGACCTCGACGCGGATGCGATGGCGGAGCTGCTCCGCGACGAGCACGCGCACGTCAACCTGATCCCGATGAACGCGGTGGCCCACACCCCGTGGACGGGCACGCCGATCCCGCGGGTCGAGCGGTTCGCGGCACGGCTTCGCGACGCGGGCATCGCGACCACGATCCGGTTCAACCGCGGGACCGAGATCGGGGCCGCCTGCGGGCAGCTCGCCGCGGAGCACGCGGGCCAGCCCACGCCGATCGTCGTCCAGCGCCGCCGCGAGCGGCTCGTGACCGAGAGCGCGAAGGCGCTCCGCGGCGAGCGCTCCGAGGACCCGGTCCCGGCCGGGGTGGGGGAGGGCTGACGATGAGCGGCGTGTCCCTGCCCGTCCCGGGCACCGGCGGCTCGCGCCGGCCGGACGGCGTCCTGATCGCGGCGTCCATCCTCGACAGCGACCTGGGCGCGCTCGGCGACGAGATCCGTCGGGCGGACGCCGCGGGCGCGGATCGCATCCACCTCGACGTGATGGACGGCCACTTCGTGCCCAACATCACCTTCGGCTGGAAGACGATCGAGGCCGTCCGTCGGGTCACGGACCTGCCCTTCGACGCCCACCTCATGATCTCCGAGCCCGGCCGCTGGACGGACCAGTTTCTCGACGCGGGCTGTGACTCGATCACGTTCCACGTGGAGGTCGACGCCGCCCAGGTCCGGCCGGCGCTCGAGCGGATCCGCGCGGCGGGGCGATCGGCCGGCCTGTCGGTCAAGCCGGGTACCCCGCTCGCGGCCCTCGACCCATATCGCGACGCGCTCGACATCATCCTCGTGATGACCGTGGAGCCTGGCTTCGGCGGACAGTCGTTCATGGCCGACGTGGCACGCGACAAGCTCGGCGCCGCTCGCGCCTGGCTCGATCCCGCGGGCGCATCCGAGGTCCAGGTGGACGGCGGCGGACGCGCGGAGACGGCCGACGTCATCGGGCGGGGCGGGACGGACGTCATCGTCGCCGGCTCCGCGCTCTATCGCGCGCCGGACATGGCCGCCGAGGTGGAGCGGATCCGGGCGACCGCGGCCGCCGCGCGGGCCGCGACCATCGCCCGCTAGCCGGCTGTGCGCGCCCTCCTGCAGCGGGTGTCCCGCGCGGCCGTCCGCGTGGACGGACGTGAGCTGGCGTCGATCGAGCGAGGCCTGCTGGTGCTCCTCGGCGTGGGGCACGACGACGACGCGGCGACCGCGGACGCGCTGGCACGCAGGGTGTGCGAGCTGCGGGTCTTCGAGGACGACGACGGCCGCACGAACCGCTCCCTGCTCGACGTCGGCGGGGCCTGCCTCCTCGTGAGCCAGTTCACGCTGTACGCGGACACGCGCCGCGGCCGCCGGCCGGGGTTCACGGACGCGGCCCCGCCGGAGCTGGCCCGCGACCTGTGGCTGCGGGTGGCGGACGGGATCCGCGCGCAGGGCGTGGAGGTGGGCCTCGGCGAGTTCGGCGCGGAGATGGCCGTGGAGCTCGTCAACGATGGGCCGTTCACGATCTGGCTCGACACGGCCGACCGGGGGAGCTGAGGGCGCCGGACACAGCGAGGCCGGTCGCGGCTGCGACCGGCCCAGGTGCCGTGAGACCCGCGAAGGGGCCTAGCGGGCGTTCTTCGTGAGGGTCCGACGGCAGCGCGTGCAGGCGAGCACCTTCTCGGTGCCGCCGTTCTTCGCGGGCATCGTCGTGACCTGGAGGTTCGGCTGGTAGCGGCGGTGGGCGCGGACGCGGTTCATCCCCGACGACTGGGGGTTGAACCCGCCCATCGAGACCTTGCCGCAGATGCTGCAGGCGCGAGCCATGATCAGGTGGTTCCTCGGATCGGCAGAGTTTCAGGCACGCGTCGGAGCAGGTCCGGCGCGAACGGGGTGGTATCGTAGCACAGCCTTCCGGCAGCCCCGCCGGTGCCTGCCGCGGCCCGCCCGATGCCGGACCCGCGCCGCGAGGAGGACGTCGCCCGCGTGACCGCAGATCCCGTTCCCGGCCGATCGCTCGTCACGAGGCGCGCCATCCGGGACCTCGTCCGCTCCGCCACGCTCTCCGTCTACGGCGTCTCGGGCTTCGCCGGTGGCGGCCCCATCGGCCGCCTCCTGGAGCGTCTCGGGCTCGCCTCGCCGGGGCTCCACCTCGAGGTCGGCGAGCGCCTGACCGTGGACCTCCAGCTCACCGTCGCGTACGGCCTGCCCATCGCCGAGGTGGCGCGCCAGGTGGAGGCGGCCGTCCGCTACACGCTCCACCACGCCCTCGATCGCGAGCCCGACCTCGTCACGATCCGGATCGGGCGCCTCCGCCACGAGCACGGCATCGCCCCAGCCGCCGAGGCGGCCGCGACCGGCGAGCCGCGCTCGGCCGATCTCGCGGGGTCCGGGACGGACGTCGCCTGATGGCCCGCCGCTCGTGCGACGGCGCCGGGTTCCTCGCGGCCTTCCGGTCCGCGGTCGCGGCCCTCGAGGCGAACGTCGACGAGATCAACTCCCTGAACGTGTTCCCGGTCCCGGACGGCGACACCGGGACGAACATGCTCGCGACCGTGCGCGCCGCGCTCGAGGAGGCCGACAAGGCGGGACCCGACGCGGAAGCGGACCGGATGGCCCACGCCGCGAGCTTCGGGGCGCTCATGGGCGCGCGCGGCAACTCCGGCGTCATCACCAGCCAGATCCTCGCCGGCATCGCCCAGGGCCTCCAGGGCAAGCGCCGATTCAACGGGCTCGACCTCGCGCACGCGCTGGACGCCGGCACGAAGACGGCCTACAAGGCGGTGGCGAAGCCCGTGGAGGGCACGATCCTGACCGTCATCCGCGAGGCCTCGGCCGCCGCGGTCGCGGCCGCGGAGCGAGACAACGACGTGGAGGTGGTCCTGGCGGCGACGGTCGAGGCCGCCGAGCGGGCGGTCGCGAAGACGCCCTCCCTGCTGCCGATCCTGCGCGAGGCCCACGTCGTGGACTCGGGCGGACAGGGCCTGTTCCGGCTGTTCCAGGGCGCGCTGGAGGCGGCGCGCGGGCGACCGGTGTCGGAGGCCGCGGGTGCGCCCGCCCGCGGCGTCACCGAGCGGCGCACGGACCACGTCACGGCCGCCGTCGAGACCGGCGAGTACGGGTACGAGACGGTCTACCTGCTGCGCGCCCGCCACGGCCACCCGCTCGACCTCCAGGCCATCCGGGCGCACCTCGAGTCGATCGGCGACTCCGTGCTCGTCGCGGGCGACCCGGAGATGGCCAAGGTCCACGTCCACAACGAGCGGCCCGACAGCGTGATCTCGTACGGGTTGTCCATCGGCACGCTGAGCCGGATCACGATCGAGAACCTCGACGGCCAGGCGCACGACGTGCGGGAGGCCAGGGCGTCCGCGTTCCTCGAGGAGGGCGGCGGCGCGCACGCGGCCCACCCGACGGTCGTGGCCGAGGCGACCGGGATGGGCACGGACGACGGCGCGTCCGCCGCCAGCCGGCTGCCGCTGGGGATCATCGCGGTCGTGCCGTCCCAGGGGCTCGCGGACCTGTTCGACGAGCATGCCGCGGGGTTCCGCGAGTTCGTCGCGGTGCGCATCGTGCGCGGTGGCCAGAGCGCCAACCCGAGCACGGGCGAGCTGCTCGATGCCGTGGCGGGGACGCCCGCGGACGAGCTGCTGATCCTGCCCAACAACCCCAACGTCATCCTCGCCGCGAAGCAGGTCGCCTCGATGTCGGATCGCCCGATCCACGTCGTGCCGACCCGCAACTGCGCGGAGGGCTTCGCGTCCCTGCTGGGCCTCGACCCCTCGGACCCGGTCGAGGAGAACGTGCGCGCGATGACCGAGGCGAGCCGCGAGGCCCAGACGATGCAGGTGACCGAGGCCGTGCGCGACGCGACCGTGACGGGTCGCAAGGTCAGGAAGGGCCAGACGATCGCGCTCGACCCGGATGACGGGCTGCTCGCGGTCGACAACGACCCCCACAAGGCGGTGCTGGCGGCGCTCGCGAAGCTGGAGCCCGGATTCGGCGTGCTCACGATCTACTACGGCGAGGGCTCGACCCTCGACGATGCCGAGACGCTCAGCCAGCGGATCCAGGAGGCGGCGCCGGGTCTCGAGGCCGTGGACGTGCTCCACGGCGGCCAGCCGCACTACCGGTACCTGATCTCGGCCGAGTGAGCGACGGCGCGCGGACCCGTTCCAGCGCCCCTGCGCGCGGCAGCCGCGCGCTGAAGCCCAAGGTCGCCGTCAAGGCGCCCACCGACCCCGTCGAGCTGCTCGACCAGCCGGTGGGCCTGTCGGGGTTCGCGGCGGCTTCCGTCCTGCGGCGCGCGGGGCGCCGCCTCGGTGTCGAGCGCGTCCGCGACCTCCTGTTCCACCTCCCGCGCCGCTACGACGACCTGCGCGAGATGCGCCGCCTGGACGACCTCCACGCCGCGCCCGATGGCGTGGTGGTGTCGGCGCGCGTGCGGGTCACGGACATCCGGGTCCAGCAGACGTTCCGCCGCCGGGTCCAGGTCACGACCGCGTTCCTGGCCGACGAGACGGGCACCGCCGAGGCGACCTGGTTCGGCCGACGGTTCATCGAGCGCCGGCTGCACACGGGCGACGAGCTGATCGTGAGCGGCAAGCTGAAGCACCGCGGGTTCGGGATCGTGTTCGACGACCCGGAGTTCCAGCGCGCCGACGCGGCCTCGCTGCTCCACGTGGGCCGGATCGTGCCGGTGTACCGGCTCACGGCAGGGCTCACCGCGGCGAGGCTGCGCCAGGCGATGCGCGAGGCGCTGGACAAGGCTGGGTACGCGTACCCGGAATACCTGCCGTCGGAGCTCCGCGCGGCGGAGGACCTGCCGCCGATCACGACCGCGCTGGAGCACGCGCACTACCCGACCTCGTTCGAGGCGCGGGACGCCGCGCTGCGACGGCTGGCGTTCGACGAGCTGCTGGCGCTCCAGCTGGGCATGGTCGCGCGGCGGCGGGCCCGGGGACGCGCCCACACGGCGGCGATCGAGGTGCCGGACCAGCGCGATCACGCGATCCGGGTCGCGCTGGAGGCGTCGCTCGCGCGCAAGCTGGGCCACGAGGCGCCGCTCACGGCCGACCAGGCGACGGCCGTGGCCGAGATCCGCGGCGACCTCGCGCGGCCGGTCCCCATGCTCCGCCTCGTCCAGGGCGATGTCGGGTCGGGCAAGACCGCGGTCGCCGCGTGGGCGCTCGCCGCCGCCGCGCTCGCCGGCCGCCAGGGCGCGCTCCTCGCGCCGACCGACCTCCTCGCGCGCCAGCACGGCAACACGGTCGCCGACCTCGTCGCGGATCTCGGGGTGCCGGTGACCCTGCTCACGGGGTCGCTCAAGGGCGACGCCCGGCGCAAGGCCCTCGAGGCGATCGCGACCGGCCAGGCGGGGATCGTCGTCGGGACGCACGCATTGATCCAGGAGGCGGTCTCGTTCGCGGACCTCGCCCTCGCCGTGGTCGACGAGCAGCACCGGTTCGGCGTGGACCAGCGCGGTGCGCTCGAGGCGAAGGCGACCCGTGGCGCCCCGCACGTGCTGCTGATGACCGCGACGCCCATCCCGCGGACGCTGGGCCAGGTGCTGTACGCCGACCTGGACGTGTCCACGCTCCACTCGGCGCCGGCCGGCCGCGTCCCGATCCGCACCGGCATCCGGCGCCCGGCCGAGCTCGAGGGGACGTGGGACAAGGTCCGCGAGGAGGCGGCCGCGGACCGACGGACGTTCGTCGTCGTGCCGCGGATCGGGCCCGCCGCGAAGGCGGCGGACGCGGGCGAGCCCGACGCCGACCCGGAGGGGTTCTTCGACGACGACGAGCTGCTGGACGAGGACGTGGAGACGGCCTGGGCCGCGGCCGCCGAGGCCGAGTACGAGCGGCTCACGGACCTGCTCGCGCCGCTTCGCGTGGGGCTCGTCCACGGGCGCCTCAAGCCCGCCGACCGCGACGCGGAGATGGCCCGCTTCCGGGACGGCGACCTGGACGTCCTCGTGGGCACGACGGTCGTCGAGGTGGGCGTGGACGTCCCCGACGCCACGATGATGGTGATCGAGGGCGCGGAGCGCTTCGGCCTCGCCCAGCTCCACCAGCTCCGCGGCCGCGTGGGCCGGGGCACCCAGGCGAGCTTCTGCGTCCTCGTGTCCGAGGCCGCGGAGGGGACGACCGAGCACGAGCGGCTCAAGGCGGTCGCCGCGACCACCGACGGCTTCGCGCTCGCCGAGCGCGACTTCGAGCTCCGGCGCGAGGGCGACGTGCTGGGCCTCGCGCAGAGCGGCCTCCCGCGCCTCCGGGTCGCCACGCTGGCCAACGCGGAGCACCGGGAGCTCGCCGCCCGCGCCCGCGGGTACGCCGAGGACCTCGTGGGCGAGGACGGTGAGGCGCCGTCGGACCCGGCACTCGTGCGCGAGCTGGCCGGCGGCTGGCTCCGGCGCGTCTTCTCCGGCGACCCGGCGAGCGCCGCGTGAGGCGCCCGGGGAGCGAGGGCCCGCTCGATGGCTGACGCCGGCCGGGTCATCGCCGGGACCGCGCGCGGGATCCGGCTCGCCGCGCCGGGGACGGGGACGAGGCCACTGACGGATCGCGTGAAGCAGACGCTGTTCGCCATGCTGGAGCCGGAGCTCGCGGACGCCGTCGTCGTGGACCTCTACGCGGGCAGCGGCGCCGGGGCGATCGAGGCGCTGTCGCGCGGGGCCGCCCGGGCGATCCTCGTGGAGAAGGACGCGGGCGCCTGCAGGGTCATCGCGGAGAACCTGCGCCGGACGCGTCTCGAGGCGGACGCGCGCGTCGTGCGCCGGGACGTGATCGCCTGGCTCGCAGAGCCCGCCGGCGCAACCGCCGAGGCGCCGTTCGATCTCGTCCTCCTCGACCCGCCGTACGCGGACACGGCCGGGCTCGCGCGTGCCCTCGAGCTCGTCGCGCCCCACCTCCGCGACGGCGGCATCGTCGTCGCGAAGCACTTCTGGCGGGACGCGCCGCCGGCACGGGTGGGTATGCTGGCGAGCGAGCGCGAACGCCGCTTCGGCGAGACTGCGCTGACGTTCTACCGGCGCACGGACGAGGAGGCGGGCGAGGCGTGAGGATCGCGGTCTACCCGGGCTCGTTCGACCCGATCACGAACGGTCACCTCGACGTCGTGCAGCGTGCAGCGCGCGTCTTCGACCGGGTGGTCGTGGCGGTGCTCGCGAACCCGCGCAAGTCGCCGCTCCTCGACGCCGACGAGCGGGTCGCGATCATCCGTGCCGTCCTCGCCGCCGATCCCGAGCTGGCCGGCAGGGTCGAGGTCCAGGCGTTCGACGGGCTCACGGTCACGTTCTGCCACCGGGTCGGCGCCGGGTTCCTCGTCCGCGGCCTGCGGGCCATCGCGGACTTCGAGACCGAGCTCCAGCTGGCGCACAACAACCACCAGCTGGCGCCGGACGTGGACACGGTGTTCTTCATGACCAGCCTCGAGCACAGCTACGTGAGCTCGAGCCTGGTGAAGGAGATCGCGCAGTTCGGCGGCGACGTCACGTCGATGCTGCCGCACGCGGCGGCGGACGCGCTCCGCGAGGCGCTGGCGCGCGGGTAGGGGAGCGGCCCGCGTGCCATAATCCACCCGAGCCCCGCCGGGGCGAAGCGCGCACGGAGGCCGTCCGCTGGACATCATCTTTCTGGTCGAGCGCCTCGAGTCGCTGATCGCGAACGGCAAGCCGCTGCCCCTCACCAAGAACGCCATCATCGACCGCGACGCCGCCCTCAACCTGATCGACGAGCTGCGGGTCGCCGTCCCCGAGGAGGTGCGCGCCGCGAAGCGCATCAACTCCGAGGGCGAGCGGATCATCGAGAAGGCCCAGGAGGAGGCGGAGCGCATCGTCGCCCGCGCCCAGGAGCAGGCCGCGTTCCTCATCGAGGAGCGGGGGCTCACGGAGGCTGCCGACGCGGAGAGCCGCCGGATCATCGCGGTCGCCGAGGACGAGGCCGCCGAGGTCCGCCGGGGCGCCGACGAGTATGCCGCCGGGGTCCTCGCGGGCCTCGAGGCCGACGTGACCCGGACGCTCAACAGCATCGAGCGCGGGATCGCGATGCTCGACGAGCGGCGCGCGGCCAACGCCCCGGCCCCGGTGCCCGTGATGAGCGACCCGGACGAGGGCTACGGCGCGGTCGACGCGCCAGAGGACGAGGAAGAGGGAGCCTCGCCGGCCGGACGGCGATGACCGCGCGCGACCCGCACGCGACCCACCCGGTCGACCCGGTCGGTGACCCGCTGACCTTCGCGGTCTCGGGGCTCATGGGCGAGCCGCCGGGGACGGTGTTCGAGTACGACATCCCGGCCGTCCACGTCGACCTCGACGAGGACCTGCGGACGACCGAGCCCGTGACGGGCAGGATGCGGCTCACCCGGACCAACCGGGGCCTCATCGTGGACGCGCGGATCCACACCTCGCTGGCCGGTGAGTGCTCGCGCTGCCTGCGCCCGATCGTCACGCCGGTGGATGCCCGCATCGACGAGGAGGTCCTGCCCTCGATCGACCTCGGGACCGGCCAGCCCGTGCCGCCCGAGGAGGACGGCGACCTGGAGGTCGCGCGCCTCACGGACCACTGGGAGCTGGAGCTGCGACCGCTCGTCGCCGCCGCGGTCAGCCTCGAGGAGCCGATCGCGCCCCTGTGCGAGCCCGATTGCCCGGGCCTGTGCCCGGAGTGCGGGGAGCGGATGGAGCCCGGCCACGGGCACGGCGAGCCGCCCATCGACCCGCGCCTCGAGGCGCTGCTCGCCTTCCGGGTCGACGGCGACGCCGAGAGCGGGTAGACTCCCCGCTCGGCCCCACGTCCCGCGGCGGCGCGTCCGCGCGCCCGCGATGCCGGTGCCACGTGACACGATCGATCGTCCAGCGGGCTGCGACCCGCGCGAAACCTCGAGGAGCAACAGACCGACATGGGAGTGCCGAAGCGAAAGGTCGCTCACGCGCGACAGATGGAGCGGCGGAGCCACCTGGCCCTCACCCTGCCGCACCTCGTCGAGTGTCCGCATTGCCACGAGATGAAGCTGCCGCACCGGGTCTGCCCCGCGTGCGGGTGGTACAACGGCCGCCAGGCCGTCCAGCTCAAGCCGGCTGGCGGCTCGTCGGCGGCCGAGGAGTCCGCGTAACCCCTTCGTGAGCCAGACCGAGGATCCCGCGCGCGTCTCCACGGGCCCGCAGACGCCCGCCGCGTCCACGGGTTCCGCCATCGGCGTGCGCGTCGCGGTCGACGCCACGGGCGGTGACCACGGCGTCAGCGAGGTGGTCCCGGGCGCGCTCGCCTACGCGCGATCCCACTCGGCCGACCAGGTGATCCTGTGCGGCGACGAGGCGCTCGTCCGGCCGCTCCTCCACGATGCGCCCGCGAACGTGAGCGTCGTCCACGCGCCGGAGCTCATCGGCATGGACGAACACCCCGCGAAGGCCCTCGTCCGCAAGAAGCGCAGCTCGATCGTCGTCGCCACGGAGCTCGTGCGCGACGGCAAGGCCGATGCCGTCGTCACGGCGGGGCACACGGGCGCCGGGATGGCGGCGGGCGTCCTCATCCTGGGCACGCTGCCGGGCATCGACCGCCCGGCGCTCGCCGTGCAGGTCCCGGGCGGCAACCCGCCCCTCCTGCTGCTCGACATCGGCGCCAACCCCGACTCCACCTCGGAGAACCTGGCCCAGTACGCGCGCATGGGCGCGATCTTCTCGGAGCACGTCGTGGGCGTCGGGCGGCCACGCGTGGCCCTGCTGTCCCTGGGCGAGGAGCGTGGCAAGGGCGACGTCCGGGTCAAGGAGGCGACGGACCTCATCGGCGCCACGGACCTGAACTTCGTGGGCAACGTCGAGGGCAAGGACCTCACGGCCGACATGGCCGACGTCGTCGTGTGCGACGCCATGCTGGGCAACGTCGTGATCAAGTTCTTCGAGGGCCTGTCGGGCTTCATCTTCGACCAGCTGCGAGTCGAGTTCCGGCGCAACCTCCGCGGCCGGGTCGCGTACCTCCTGCTTCGCCCCGGCATCGCGCGGATCCGCAAGACCTTCGACTACGAGATCGTCGGCGGCTCGCCGCTGCTCGGGGTCAAGGGGGCGGTGATCATCACCCACGGCCGCGCCAAGCGGCGGATGATCGAACACGCCGTGCGGGTCGGCGCCACGACCGCCCGGGAGCGGGTGCCGGAGCGCATCGCGGCGGCCCTCGCCGCCGACGCGGCCGCCGAGGCCCAGGCGGGCCTGCGGTCGGGCTCGGGTGGCGCCGCGCCGGCGCCGGCGGGCGAGACCCCGTGATGGGCACGCTGTCCGTGGGGACCGGCGTCATCCGCGACACCGTGCGGCTCGCGGCGCTCGAGGTCCCGGGCGTGCTGCGCGTGGGCCGTGGCGGTCCCGCCTGGCGCGACGCGCTGGGTGGCAACCCGGTCCAGATCCGCGTCCGCGACGGCCGCGTCCACGTCACCGTGTGGCTCGTGGCCCGCCCGCGCCAGCGGCTGGTCCCGCTCACCGCCCAGGTCCGCGAGGCGATCGCGGCGGCCGTGGAGCGCCTGCTCGGCATGGAGCTCGGCGGCGTGACCGTCATGGTCGATGGCAACGGCGCCTGACGGCTCCCGCGCGCGGCGCGGCAACGAGGAGCTCGTCCGCAGCCGGCGCGCCGGTCGCAGGCTGGCGCTCGCGTCCGTGTTCGAGGCCGAGTTCGGCCAGCGCACGGCGGACGCGATTCTCGAGCGACACCTCGCCACGGAAGGCGACGCGGAGGCGTCGGCGCTCGCCCGCGAGCTGGTTGCGAACGTGGTCCGGCACCGTGACACGCTGGATGCGCGGATCACCGCGGCGGCACCCCAATATCCCGTCGTCTCGCTGGCCCGGATGGACCGCGCGCTGCTCCGTTGCGGCCTATCCGAAGTGCTACACTCCCCCGCGACGCCGGCCCGGGTGGCAATCGCCGAATGGGTCGAGCTCGCACGGACCTACTCCGGTGATCCGATGCGTCGGCTCATGAACGGCGTGCTCGGGCGGATTGCCCGTGACCAGAGCGCAACCCGGTAGCATTCCCATCCAGGAGGGAGTCAGTGGCCAGCACGTACGATCGGCTGAAGAAGATCGTCATTGAGCAGCTCGGCGTCGACGAGAGCGAAGTCAACCCCGAGGCGTCGTTCGTCGATGATCTGAACGCCGACTCCCTGGACCTCGTCGAGCTCATCATGAGCCTCGAGGAGGAGTTCGGGACCGAGATCTCGGACGAGGATGCCGAGAAGATCCGGACCGTGCAGGACGCCGTCGACTACATCGACGAGCACTCGTCCTAGTCGCCTCGGACCGGGGGCGCGATGCAGCACCCGGCCGACGCGCTGACGGAGCGCCTCGGGCTTCCGATTCGCGATCGCGAGCTGCTGGCGCAGGCGCTGGTCCACAGCAGCTGGCTCCACGAGCACCCCGACGCCGCCCGGGGGCATAACGAGCGCCTCGAGTTCCTCGGCGACGCCGTCGTGAGCATCGCCGTGTCCGAGGCGCTCTTCGTGCGCCATCCCAACGACGACGAGGGCGTCCTGTCCGCGCGCCGCGCGGCGATCGTGAGCACGCCCGGGCTCGCCCGGCTCGCGACCAGGATCGGCCTCGGCGACTACCTGCTGCTGGGCGAGGGCGAGGCCCAGCGCGGCGGCCGTGTCCGGCCGTCGCTGCTCGCCTCCGCGTTCGAGGCCCTGGTCGGCGCGATCTACCTCGACCTCGGCTGGGAGGCCGCCCGCGACTGGATCCACGCGCGGGCGGAGGAGGAGCTCTCGGCGGACCTCGCGCTGACGACGCTCAAGAGCCCCAAGAGCCGCCTCCAGGAGCACACCCAGCGGACGACCGGCGATCGTCCGCTCTACCACCTGCTGGAGGCCGTCGGGCCCGACCACGAGAAGCAGTTCAGGATCGAGGTGCTCGTCAACGGGCGCGTCCTCGGCACGGGGGAGGGCCCGTCGCGACGCATCGCGGAGACCTCGGCCGCGGCCCAGGCCCTCGAGGTCCTGCGCGCCGAGCGGCTCGCGGCGAGGGCCGCACGAGGCGGCACGACGCGCGCCGAGGAGGCTGCTCCCGACGACCTCGCTCCGGCCGCCGCGCCCGCGGACCCCATCGCCGACACTGACGCGACGCCGTCGTGAGCGCCCCCGCCCGGCTGCTGGGCCTCCGCGTCCAGGGCTTCAAGTCGTTCGCGGAGCGGACGCTCGTCGAGTTCGGGCCCGGGATCAGCGCCGTCGTCGGGCCCAACGGATCGGGCAAGTCGAACCTCGCGGACGCGCTCCGCTGGGCGCTCGGCGAGCAGGGACGATCGCTGCGGATCCGCAAGAGCGAGGACGTGATCTGGGCCGGCTCGGAGAAGCGCAGCGCGCAGGGCATGGCGGACGTGACGCTCGTCATCGACAACGCGGACGGGCTGCTGCCGGTGGAGTACTCCGTCCTCGAGCTGGGCCGGCGCCTCTACCGCTCCGGCGAGAACGACTACCTGCTCAACAAGCAGCGCGTGCGGCTGCGCGACCTCCAGGACCTGCTGGACTCCGCGAGCCTGGCCGACAACGCGTTCCTGTTCATCGGCCAGGGGATGGTCGACCAGGCGCTCGCGCTCCGGCCCGAGGAGCGGCGGCCCCTGTTCGAGGAGGTCGCGGGCGTCCGGCGCCACGAGCGCCGTCGGCGGAAGGCCGAGGAGCAGCTCGCCGAGGCCGAGGGCAACCTCGCGCGCGTCGAGGACATCCTGGCGGAGCTCCGGCCGCAGGCCCGCAGGCTCGGACAGCTCGCGGAGCAGCAGGCGACGAGGCTGACCGCGGGCGAGGAGCTGGCGGCGGCGCTCATCGCCGCGGCGCACGGTCGATGGCACGAGGCCGCGTCGCGTGCCGCGGACGCGGATCGCCGTCGCGACGCGCTGCGCGAGGAGACGGAACGCGCCCTCGAGGCGCTGGAGACGGCCGAATCCACCGTGGGCGACATCGCCGCGTCGATGGCGGCCCGGGCCGAGACCGAGCGTGAGCGGCGGGCCGTCCACGAGGCGGCGCGCGCCGCGCTGACCGCGCTGGGGCTGCGCGAGGCCCGCGCGGCTGGCGAGATCCAGGCCGCCGCCCGCGACCGGCAGCGGATCGCCGTGGAGCGGGCCGCGGCGGAGGCGGATCTTGCTGCCCACCGTCGCATCCTCGCCGAGGCGATCCCGGAGCGGGACCTGGAGCTCGAGGCCGCGCTGGGCGAGGCGGACCGTGCGCTCGCGGAGGCGTTGGCCGAGCTCGGATCGCTGCGCGCGGCGTCACGCGCACGCGGCGACGAGCTGGCCGCGCTCCGTCGCGCCGAGGCCGCCCGCGCCGCCGAGGCCGAGACCGCCAGGCGTCGGGCCGCCGAGAGCGACCGACGGGCGGCGGACGAGCGGGCCCGAGCGGCGGGGTCGGAGACACGACGGGTCCAGCTGGAGACGTCGCTCGCGGGGGCGCGCGAGGCGCTCGCGGCGGCAACCGCGGAGGAGGCCACCGCGGTCGAGGCACGCGAGGCCGCCCGCGCGGCCGCGGACGCCGCCGAGGGGACGCGACGCGCGGTCGCCGAACGGGCGGCCCGGGCCGGCTCGAGGCTCGCGGCCGCACGGGGCCGACTCGAGCAGCTCGAGCAGCGTCTTGCCCAGGAGGAGGACCGGGGGATCGCGCGCTCGGCCCGCAAGCTGGGCGGCAAGCGCGTGGACGAGGACCTCGGCATCTAG
>JAICUV010000082.1 GCA_025935655.1 Chloroflexota bacterium
GCCGTCTGCACGTCGGCCCGGGGAATGGCCGGCGCTGCGGTGGCCATCAGGGCACCAGCCCTTTCCCGATGACGCCCGCGAGCGTGAGCAGCAGCAACGCGAGGCCCAGGATCGTGGCCGCCCAGTCCTCGTTGACCGACCGCCTGCCGGCAGCGGCAACGCCGCCGGCGGTCGCGATGGCATCGGAATCGGCCTCGGGAGCGGGTGCGTCCGGTTGTTGGCCGGCGTCCACGGGCTCGTCGTTCATGCAACCCCCTGCAACGACTGCGGTGCGTCAGGCACCGCGAAGACTGTAACAACCCCGGGGACGGTCGGTGCGGCCGGATCGTCGTGCTCGGGCCGTTTGGCTCCCACGGCACAGGTGTGCTGCGGCTACCCTTTGCCGGTCGTGTTGCTGCTCGCTGTCGTCTTCGTGGGTGCGGTCGCGGCGCTCGGGTGGGTCTACCTCGGCTACCCCGTCGCCGTCGGGCTGGCGGCGCGCGTGCGGCCGCTGCGCCTCGCCGTCGCGTCGCGGCCGGCCACGCTGACGATCGCGATCGCCGTCCACGACGAGGAGCCCCAGGTCGCCGCACGGATCGCAGACGCGCTCGCGCAGGATTCGCCCGAGAGCCCCATCGTCGAGGTCCTGGTGGGCAGCGACGGCTCCGAGGACGGGACGGAGCGGGTCGTCGCGGCGATCGCCGCTGCCCATCCCCGCGTGCGCCGGATCGGTCTGCCGAGGGCCGGCCAGACGCCGACCCAGCATGCCCTGTTCGAGGCGGCACGGGGCGACGTCGTGGTGCTCACGGACGCCGAGACCCGGTTCGCGCCCGGGGCACTCGCTCGCCTCGTGGCGCCGTTCGGCGACCCGCGGGTCGGCGCCGCGACCGGCCGCCTCGAGTGGCGCGACGAGGACGCCACCGCGACGTCGCGCAACGAGGGGCTCTACTGGCGCTACGAACGACGCGTCCGGGACCTGGAGAGCCAGGCCGGCTGGCTGACGGCGGTCACCGGCGCGTTCCTCGCCGTGCGCCGGTCCTCGTACCGGCCCGTTCCCGCCACGGCCTCCATGGACCACCTCCTCCCGCTCTACGTGCGCGAACAGGGCGGAATCGTCGTCTACGTCCCGGACGCGGTCGCCACCGACCGGCCCATCAGCGGCCTCCGCGAGCAGTTCCGCAGCCGCTCGCGGACGGCAACCCGCGGGATCCGCGCCAACCTGTCGATGGCCGGGCGGCTGGCGCCGTGGCGCCACCCCGCGGCGGCGCTCGCGATCTGGTCCCACAAGCTGCTGCGCTGGGCGACGCCGCTGCTCGCCCTCGCGGCGCTCGTGGCCGCCATCGGGCTGGGGCTCGGAGGCATCGCGGCCGCGTGGATCGTGCCGCTGCTGGCGGTCGGCGGGCTGCTCTCCGCGGCTCTCGCGCACGCGCTCGTCGGGTCCGGGCGGACGCCCCCTCGCGTGATCGCCTTCGCCCGCGCCATCTTCGTCGTGAACGCGGCCTTCGGCGTCGCGTGGCTGAACGTCCTCAGGCGCCGCCGGATCGAGACGTGGCGACGGATGGAGTGGGAGGCAACCGCCGGCCAGGTCAGCCGGCGCTGACCGGTTCGGCCGCTGGCGTCTCGTCCGGCACGGCGGCCGGTTGGGCATCGGTCGCAGCCGGTCCCTCCTCGCGCCGGGGCCACGGCCAGTGCGGCCCCCACGCGAACCCCGTACCGACGATCGTGAACGTCACGATGGACACCTGGATGAACAGCAGCGGGTTGTTGAACGACGCCGCGAGCACGTACGAGAGGAAGGCGGAAAGCACACCCGTGCCGAGCCACCCAGGCATCCTGCCAAGCCTGCGCATGCCGGTCAACACGAGGGCGAGTCCCGCGAGACCGCCCAGGATCCCCTGCTCCGCAAAGAACCGGAGCCACTCGTTGTGCGGGGAGTTCAGCACCGAATCGCCGTACCGATCGCCGATGACGCGGTAGCTGCGATAGCCCCACCCCGTGACCGGGCGATCCGCGAACATCTGGATCGACGCCTGCCATGCGGTGAGTCGTTCGAGGTCCGAGGCAACGAGGATCGCTCCCGTCCGCGGCGCTCCACCAGCCTGCACGCGCATGTCGAGGTAGCCAGGCAGTGCAAGCGCGCCCAAGACAAGTCCACCGGCAAGCACCGCAACGCCCAACTGCCGCTTGACACGCCAGGCCGCAACGACCGCGAACGCGAACGCCGCGACAAAGACCGTCCGGCTGTAAGTGAGGAAGAGCGTCGGGACGATCGGGACCAGCGCCAACGCCGCGAGCACGCGCAGCTTCCAGCTGCCCCGCGGCGCGAGGACGACGGCCGCTGCCAGCACCATCGCGGGCGGCAGCACCAGTGCCGCGAACCCGTTCGGCGACGGGATGACGCCGCTGAGGCGTGACCCGAAGTCCTTCGCGTGGACCATCCATGCCAGCGGCCCGCCGGCGAGCAGGCCGGGGCCGAGGTAGTCCAGGAGGGTCACGGCCGCCGCGACGGCGGTGGCCGCGACCGCCGCGACGAGGGGCCGCAGCGCGCCTTCCCGCGCGACCCAGGTCGCCGCCAGCAGGACGAGGAGGCCACCGCCCACGCCCGCGACCCAGAACTGGAGCGACGTCGCCGTGAACGCGCTGCCGAACTGCCGGTAGGCGATGGCCAGGCTGCCGAGCGTGCCGACGACGAGCGCCGCCGCGAAGACGACGGGCCACGACCAGGGCATCGAGCGAGGGCGCAGCACCACGCGAACGGCCACGCTGGCGGCGAGGACGAACACGAGGGCCATCCGCGGCCCGAGCAGGTAGGTGATCGTGAACGGCTCGTCGAACGGCGCGGTCGCCGCGAGCACCACGAGCCCCGAGAGCGGCGACACGACCGTGATGACCCCGACGACGATCGCCCATGCCGCGTACAGCGGGCCGCCCGCCGGGGTCGTCGCCCGGATCAGCAGGCACGCGGCGATCAGGCCGAGCTCCAGCGGGACCGCGACCCGCGGGTTGCGGAACGGCGCGGTGATCGCGTCGCCGAGCGCCCGGTAGAGGTCGAGTGGGCCGGGGCGGCCGGCGTCGGCCATCGGCGCCTCGGTGGCGACCGTCACCGCAGCCAGCTCCGGAGCATGACCCGCAGGAAGCCCAGGCCGTAGCGCAGGTTGGTCCCCTTCTTCGTGACCCCGGCCGAGCGCCGGCGGATCGTGACGGGGACATCGATCACGCGCAGACCGGCGCGGGCGGCGCCAAGGAGCAGCTCCGGGTTGTGGAACTGGTCCTCGGTGAAGCTGATCTCGCCCAGGCGGCTGGCCCGGATTGCGCGATAGCCATTGGCGATGTCGGTCACCTCGGTCCCGCCGAGCAGGTTGATGAGGCGCGTGTACACGGTGATGCCCGCGTCGCGGGCGGCGGACTCCCGCTCGTAACCGCCCTTGCGACGCGATCCCACCACGAAGTCCGCCCGATCCTCGACGATCGGCGTGACCAGGGCGCCCATCTCCGCGGGATCGTGCTGGCCGTCGGCGTCCAGCGTGACGACGACGTCGACGCCGAGCCGCTCCGCCACGAGGTACCCCGTCTGGAGCGCGGCGCCCTGCCCGGAGTTCACCGGGTGGGTGACGACCTGCGCGCCGGCGGCGCGGGCCACCGCGGCCGTCGCATCCCGCGAGCCATCGTCGATCACGAGGACGTGCGTGGCCAGGCCGGCCACGGTCGCCGGGATCTCGGCCAGCACGGCCGGCAGGCTCTGGGCCTCGTCGAAGGCGGGGATGCACACGAGGATCCCGCCCATCGCCGTGTCGCCGCGCCGCACCTCGAGCTGCGCGGCGGACAGCGCCCGCACGAGGCGGCTGAGCCGCTGGTTCGCGCGATCGGCGCGACCGAGGGCGACGAGGATGAGCAGGAAGCAGCCGGCGACGGCCACGATGATCACGGTGACCAGGCGCCCCAGCGGCGCCCCTTCCAGGCCGAGGACGTCCTGCAGCGGCCGCACGAGATCGGGCGCGGCCGCCACGACGCCGAGGGCGATCCCCACCGCCACGAGCAGCACGCCCGGGAGGCGGCTGCCGGCGCCCGCGCGTCTGAGACGCCGGATCCCGGCGAGCACGAGGACGACCGCGACGACGAGGCCGGCAATCCGCAGGAGGCTCAGATCGAACGGCATGGCCAGCGGATCACCTTGCGAGAGCGGTGGCGCCGGACGCGTCCACTGCGTAGAGCAGCAACCGCCCGTCGGCGAAGGACCGGACGAGAGTGTAGCGGCCGACGGACCCCAGGGATGCGATGTCGGTCACGAAGGGGTCGTACCCACCGAGGTCCGCGCCGGTCCCACCCGCCTCGGGATTCGCGACCAGGATGTAGTCCACGCCGTGTGCCGCGACATAGCGCGCCGCCGCCGGACCGCCCGGATCGAGGAACAGCGCACGGGCGCCCAGCAGGAGCGCGGTCGACTCCGCGAGGAACTGCGGGTCCTCCAGGTAGACGGCCCGCCCGTCGACGATGCCGACCCGCTCGGCGAGCGACGCGACGGAGCCGTCCGTGTAGGCGTTGGTGAGGAGGCGTGCGTCCGGGGGCAGGTTGCCCGCGATCCAGCGATACGCCTCGTAGCCGCTCTGGGTCAGACCCGGCTCCGGGTCGTCGACGGTGCCCGCGGGCGCCGGCGCGATCGCCCCCGCCACGAGGATGAGCGCCAGGACGCCGGCACCGACGCCGGCCTTCCGCCGGTCGCCCAAGAGCGCGACCAGCCCGGGACGAAGCAGCCGCTCGAGGCCCCACAACCCGGCCAGGGCGGCAAGGACCGGGACGAGCAGCTCGTACGGCATCAGGCGGCGCGGCCCGGTGCGCATCGGCACGTAGGTGGACGAGATGGCGAACAGCAGCCAGGAGCCGACGCCGAGTGCGACCCCGAACACGACCATGAGGATCACGAGGCGACGGCGCCTGGCATCGAGCCATGGCCAGGCGAGGATCGGTGCGACGCACAGCAGGGCGAGCAGGCCGAGCAGGATGACCTGGCGGCCGTCCAGGCCCGGCCAGATCCACAGGATCGACCGTGGCAGGAGCCGGGAGTCCAGGAAGCGGTCCGGCGCCTCGTAGCCCACGGCGGCCGGCGCCACGGCGGCGACGTTGAAGTCCCAGGTCGGGTCGTCGGTGAACGTCCACCCCGGCGGGATGTCGTCCGCCGGCGGGAGCGGCGGCCTGGCTTCAGCCGACCGATCACCCGCCACGTACCCGAGCACCCGCACCTGGCCCGTCAGCGCGTACGACGCCGCACCGCCCACCACGATGCTCCCGAGGAACACCCCGCCGGCGACGGCGAGCACCCAGCCGAGCGTCGCGACCGTGGGTGCGCGGATCCCGAGGCTCCCGCCCGACGCGAGGAGCCGGGCCGCCGCGAGGCCGGCGATCGCCGGTCCGAGGAGGAGGAACACCTCCGCGTGCGCCATCCACGTGAGCGCGGCGGTCACGACCGCCGTCGCGAGCAGCCGGCGGGACCGCTCCACCATCGCGCGGTCCACGAGCCACAGCGTGAACAGCGCCGGGATGAGCGCCCAGGTCTCGGGCCGGTAGGCCAGGAGCTTGCCGTCGAGGCGGGTGGTCGCCAGCAGCAGGCACGCGCCCAGCACGGCGAGCCAGGTTGACACGAAGCGGCGGAAGAACACGGCCGCCACGGCGCCGAGCCCGGCGAGCACCGTCAGCCGGTAGGTCTCGAGGACCAGCCGGGTGTCGAGATCGGGCAACAGGACGAAGGCCGCCGCGGTGTGCGCCGTGACCGGCAGGTAGTCGACCTGGAACGGCCGCAGCGTCCCCCACTCCGGGAGCTCGGCCGGGAACCCGCCGTGGATGGCCGTCTCCCGGGCGAGGTTCGCGTAGTACCAGACGGTCGAGCTGAAGGGCAGCAGCGCGTCGCCCACCGCCTGCCGGGACGGGATCGCGACGAGCACGAGCGCGACGACCGTCGCGGTCAGGATGATCAGCACGGCCGGCTTCCGTCGCCAGCGCGCGCTGCCGACCTTGCGGGCGGTGGCGACGAGCGAGCGACGCCGCGACGGCAGCAGGAACGGGACGGCCGTCACCGCGACGAGGGCCAGGAGGAGGGGGCTCGGACGCAGGAGCCCCAGGCCGGCGAGCACGGTGCAGGTGACACTGGCCACCAGTAGACTGGCCCCGGCCGCCCGGCCGGCGGTGACGAGGGGTGACCCCGACCCGGGCGCCAGGAGGGGGCCCCAAGCGAGCCCCGGCAGGACGAAGAGGAGGGCCAGGACGAGCGCGGCCTGGATGAGCTGGACGCCGACGAGCGGATCTGACGCCAGGGTGAAGTGCCTCCGGTGTGCCCGATGACGGCAGACACGAACCGACCGGGCGTGGCGCCCCGATGGCGGCTGCGCTCGAGTGTACGGCAGGACGAGGCCGGCCTCGGGCCGCTCACCGCGCTGCTCGGCCTCGTGGCGCTCGCCCTGGCGGTGTTCGGGTTCCGCCTCCTGGCCCCGGCCTATCCCCGGGGGGATCTCCTCTATCACGGCGCACTCGCCTTCGGCCTGCTGCGCGACGGGCTGCCCCTCGAGGGCGCGTACGCCGGGCTGCCTGCGTACTACCCGCCCGGCTTCCACGTGCTGATCGCCACGCTCATGTCCGGCCTCGGGCTCTCGCTGCTGGACGCGGCGGCGGTGGTCTTCGTCATGGGCGTGCCCGCCCTCGCGGTCGGGACGTACCTGCTGGCCGAAAGGCTGACGGGACGTCGATGGGTCGCGGTGCTCGCGGTCGCCCTGACGCTGTTCGGCGGCGCCTACGACCTGAACCCCGTCCGCCAGTGGGTCAACAGCATGTTCATGAGCGGCCATGCCGCGTGGACCGGGTACCCACGGGATGTCGTGTTCGCGCTGCTCCCGTGGGCCGCCTACGCCTTCGTGCGCGCCATCGAGCCGGACGTCCGCGGGCGGCGCTGGATCGCGTGGACGGTCGCCGCGGGCCTCCTGCTCGGCGCCGCCGCGCTCGTCCAGGTCCAGCTGCTGCTGCCCATCCCCGTGGCGCTCACCGCGACCGCGGTCGCCGTCGCGTACCGCAACCGCATGGGCCGCGGACGGGCGATCGCGGCGCTGGTGATCACGGGCGTCCTCGCGGGGCTCATCGTGGCGCCCTGGGGGACGGGCACCCTGGCGGACATCCGCCAGAACGGCGGCGTGGCGCTGGACTCGTCGGACCTGCTCGAGGCGGCCCGGTACGGCTTCTGGAACTACCCGCGCGAGTTCGGGCTGTTCCTGCCGCTGGGGGTGCTGGGGGCCGGCGCGATGCTCATGTTCCTCCGACGGCCGGACGGGCCACGGCCCCAGGGCGCACCCGGCCCGTGGCGGCCCACGCTGCGGGAGGGCGGGATCCTGCTCGGCGCCTGGTGGGCGCTGCCGTTCGCCCTGGCGGTCCTCTACGACCCGTCATGGCCCCTCGAGGACGCCCTTCGGCCGCAGCGGCTGTGGCTGATCGCGTCGCAGCCGTTGGCGATCCTCGCGGCCGTCGGCCTGGTGACCGTCGCCGAGCACGTGCTCCTCGCCCGGCACCGGCGCTGGATCGTGCCGGCCATCGTGGTGGTCGCGCTGGTCGCGTCGGTTCCCGCGACCTGGGCCACCGCGGACCTGCTGACCCGGACCTGGACGCGCGACTCCTACGCGATGCTCGATCGCTCGGTCGACCGGGTGCCGCAGTTCGGCCAGCTGCTCGGCAGGGACGGGCCGCGCGAGACGGTCCTCGCGCCGGAGGACTGGTCGCCCCCGGTCTGGTTCGAGACGGGCCTGCCGGTCGTCGCGATGGTGCCGCCCGGATACGCGAAGCTCGCCTTCGACCCCGCCCGGTTCACGTCCGCGTCGCAGGTGCAGCGCCGCGCCGCCCTCGTGGAGGCATGGTCGGGTGACCTCGCCGCGCTGGCGCGCGTGGCCGACCGGTTCGACGCCCGCCGGATCGTCATCCCGCGCGACGGGGACCGCTGGGCGCTGGTCAGCCTCGCCACGGCGGCCCTCGCCGGCACGGACCCGTCGTCCACGACCGGCGAGGTCGTGGAGGGCAACGGATGGGACGCGGTCGCGCTCGATCCCGGTGAGCGGATCACGCTGCCCGCGGGCGTCGGCCGCTCGATCCGGCTCGACCTGCGCGTGCTGCGCCAGGGCAATCGCGATCAGCCCGTGCGCCTCCGGGTGCTCGCCCTGCCGGAGGACGGCGCGGGTCCGGGCCGCGACCTCGGCACGATCGAGATCGCCCCCGGGATCGACGACTGGGCGCGGGGGTCGACGCCGGTCGAAGCGGCGCCCGGCGAGCGAGTCGTGATCGAGGCGGTCTCGCCCGCGATCGTGCAGGCTGCGATCGGATGGATGCCCCGCTCCGACCCGCCCGCCGGCTGGCGCGTCGCGGTCGAGAGCGCCGAGGCGACCGTCCTCGAGCGCCGGCCGTGAGGCGATGGCTCAGGCGCCCGGTCGTCTGGGTTCCGATCTCGGCAGTGCTGCTCGCCTTCGTCGCGTGGCGGTCCCGCATCTGGGAAGCCGGCGCGGTCCTCGGCTCGCCACAGCCGGCTCCGCTCGTCGTGGCCGTCCTGCTGAACGGCGCGATCGCCGTGCTCTGGGCAATCCGGTCGAGCGACCTCCTGGGAGCGACGGGTCATCCGGTGGGAATCGGCCCGCTGGTCCCGATGACGGCGTTCGCCAACACCATCAACAACCTCACGCCCGGGAGCGCGGGCGAGGTCTTCCGGGCCTGGCTCCTCCGAGCGAGCCACGGCGTCCCGTATGCCGCGGGCTCCGCGGTGATCGTGATCGAGCGCGTCGTCGCGCTGGGGTACATGGCGGCGAGCGCGGCCGTGATCTGGTTCGGGTACACCCTCGGCATCCCGGCCGCGGTGCAGCTGGTGCTCCTCGTGCTCGTCGCGGCGAGCCCCGGCATCGTGTACGCGCTGGGCATCCGTCCCGCGGGTGCGTTCGGGCGTCTGCCGCTGGGCGGCCTCGTCGGACCGGAGCGGTGGGTGCGGGCCGGGTCGGTCCTGTCGCGCGTCGACGGCACCATCGCAGGCCTCCTCACCCGCCCGCGACACCTCGTGGTCTTCGCGCTCACGACCGCCCTGATCTTCACCTGCTATACCGCCCAGCTGTGCCTGGTGGCCGCGTCGGTCGGCATCACGCTCGATCCCCTCGCGGCGTGGGGCGCCCTCGGGCTGGCGACCATCGCGGGCGTCCTGTCCCTGCTGCCGTTCGGCCTGGGCGCGACCGATGTCGTCATGGCGGCACTGCTCGTGGCGGTCGGCGTACCCGCCTCGGCGGCGGGCCCCATCACCTTCGGGTACCGGCTGGTCGCCACGCTGCCGCTCGGAATCATGGGCACCCTCTCGTACGCCTGGCTCAGCGTTCGCCTGCCCAGCGGAGGGAGCCGGGCCGTCATGGAGGCCGTGTCGGCCGGCATGGCGGACGAACAGGCGGACGAGGCGTCGTGAGCGGGTCCGGCATCCTCGCGGCGATCGGGCTGGTGCTCGCGCTCGTCGCGACCGCGGCGCTCATCCGGCCGGCCGTGCAGCGTTCCGGACTGGGGATCGTCCACCCGGCGGCCGCCTGGCTTGCGCTCCACGCCGTCTTCTTCGGCATCGGCGCCGCGGTGCTGGCGACGGCGGGCGCGATCGACCCGGCGCCCGCCTGGTACGTCGCGGGGGCCGCGGTGGCCACCGGGCTCGGCGTCCTCGGCGGGGACCGGCTGGCGAGACGCCGGATGGCACCGACGCCGGCGGCCGCGAGCGTCGTCGAGGGGGCGGCCGATCCCGCGCCCGTCCGGCCCGCCGTGGTGATCGCGCTGCTCGGGCTGGGGCTGGCGGCGGTCGCCCCGGGGCTCCTCGTGACCGGGCTGCCACTGCTCGCCGACGACCCGACCGGTGCCCGGACGTCGCTGGCAGGACTGATGGTGCAGCCGCTCCGGGTCGCCCTGCCCGCGGCAGTCATCGTCGCCATGGTCGCGGCGCTCCGGCGTCCATCCCGGCGCCGGGCGGCGATCGCGCTCACCGCGCTGGGGCTCGCGATCGCGTTCACGCTGCTCCTCGCCAGCCGGTACCTCGCCGCGGAGCTCGTGCTGGCGGTCGGCGTCGCGTGGCTCCTCGCCGGCCGACGGCTCGACTGGCGGGTGCTCGCCGGGCTGGGGCTCGCCGCCCTGTTCGCGTTCGGGGCCGTCCAGGTGATCCGGGCGCCGGAGCGGGCCTCCGGCCGGGAGCTCGCGTTCGCGCTCGAGCGCACGGTCTCGCGGGTCGTGCTGGTGCAGCCGAGGACGCTCGACGCGCTGATGGACGAGATCCCGGACCACACGCCGTACTTCGCGGGGCTGACCTGGCTGCGCCGGGTCGGGCCGCTCGTCGGACGCGACGACGTCCCCAACCTCGGCTACTGGATCTACCCGTCGATCTTCCCGGACCAGGACCCTGGTGTGCGCGGTTACGCGGCTCCCGGGCTCATCGGCGAGGCATGGGCGAATCTCGGGCTCGCCGGCCTGGCGCTGTTCGCCGCCTTCGGGCTGCTCCTGGAGCGGCTCGGGGCACTGCTCGCGCTCCGGCGCACCGGGACCGCAGATCTCGCGGCGGCTGCCGTGCTGGTCGTAGTGCTCGCGCGGTCACACGCGCTCGGGCTCAACGGGATGCTCGTCCTCGCGGCGCTCGTGGTCGCGTGGCGGCTGCTCGCGGGCGCGGGCGCGCGGGAGCTCCTGCGGGACGTCGGATCCGTCGTGGGCTGGCGAGCCTGACGGCGCTCGGATCTACGGAGCGGGCGAGCCTGCCGGCGGCCAGGTCGCCCCGTCCGTGACGGGCGGGAAGTTGCTCGCCACCCAGCGCTTGGCCGCCGGCAGGTCGAGCTCGTAGCGCCAGGTCCCGAGCGTGTTGGTGTACTTGGTGGGCGAGAACACGACGCGCTTCGCCTTGGCCAGGTTGGCCCGGCTGACGATGTCGAAGATCTCGGCCGCCCTGGCCCGGGGCAGGTCGGTCCGGATCGTCTCCTTCGCGATCTGCAGGAGGTCGGGCAGGATCGTGAGGCCCTTTGCCTTGACCTTGGAGACCGCCGCCATCACCAGCTGCTGCTGCCGCCTGGCGCGCCCGTAGTCGCTGTCGCCCTTGCGGCTGCGGGCGAAGATCAACGCATTCTCGGCGTTCAGGTGATGCTTCCCCGCGGAGAGGCCCCAGCCCTGGGTGTGGTTGTTCACCCAGTAGTGGGAGTCGTAGTACGAGTTCTCCAAGTTGACGGTGACGCCGCCGATCTCCCGGATCATCCGCCGCACGCCGTCAAAGCCGATCAGCACGAGCCCGTCGATCTCGATGTCGAAGGCATCGGCGATCACGCGCTTCATGGCCGCGTTGCCGTTCTTGGTCGTCGAGAGCAGGTGCTGGTAGAGCGAGTTGATCTTCGCGCCGTACTTCTTGCCGTTGGGCAGCGGGAAGTTCTCGTAGTCGCGCGGGATCGAGAACGCGGCGGTCCTGCCGCTGGCCGGCTCGACGGACACCACCATGATCGCGTCGGTGCGGTTGCCCGGGTGGGCCGGGCGGAAGTCTGACCCCAGGAGCAGCACCGTCAGCCGGCCGTCGCTGCCGAGCAGCTCGTCCGCGCCCGCAGGCGTCGGCGACGGGATCGGATCGAGCGAGGGCGCGAGGGTCGGCTCGGGCGCGAGCGGGGGCGCCGTCTCGCCCGAGGCGAGCACCATCGGCGTCTCGGCCCCGTCCGGCGACTCGTCGGCGGTGAGCACCTCCTGCTGGTCGCCCGACGGGCTGCGGGTGACCGCGAAGCCGAGGCCGGCGACGGCGACCACCGCGACGACGATGCCCCCGATGGCCAGTGCACGGGCCATCGGACGCATGGCCTGCCAGGTTGCGCGCAGGTTGCTCATGGCTCTGGACCCTACCAGTCCGCACCGCAGCGCACTACGGGACGAAGGTACCGGGTCGGGGGGCACCTGGACCCCTCACGCGATATCGGGTGGAAGTGTCACCATGTGCGGACGCCGCCCGGGGGGTTACCGGGGCAGGAGGGATTGGCCGGCTCATGATTCGACGGCACGCGACCGCGCTCCGCATCGGGCTTGCGGTCGTCGACTTCGTCGCCGCCGTCGCGGTCTTCGTGGTCGTCAGCGTGCTGCGGTTCGGGCCCGGGTGGATGGACTCGTGGCAGGCCGCGGCGACGAACGCGTGGCTGCTCGCCGCCTCCTACGCCGCGAGCTGGGTCGTGATCCTGTGGCTCCTCGGGCTGTACCGGCTTCGTGCGCGCTGGACGTGGCGGACCGAGGTCCTCGACCTGCTGCGTGCGGTCCTGATCGTCGCCATCCTCACGTTCGCCACGCTGTTCGTGGTCAAGCTCCCGGACGTCAGCCGCCTGTTCCTCGTCGGCCTGTTCGCGGCGCAGGCCGTGGTGGCCGTCGGGTCGCGGGGACTGCTGCGGTTCCTGCTGCGGCGGGCCAGGGAGAGCGGGCGCAACACGCGGTTCGTCCTCATCGTCGGGCACGGGGAAGCGGCGCAGGAGTACGCGAGGCGGGTCGAGCGGTA
>JAICUV010000152.1 GCA_025935655.1 Chloroflexota bacterium
CGGACGGCAACGCGGTCGAGCTGTTCGAGGCGCGGTCGTGAGCGGCGGGTTCTCGAAGTCGGAGATGATGATCGTCGCCGCCGCGCGGGAGCTCGCGGGCCAGCACGTGTGCTTCGTCGGCGTCGGGCTGCCGAACATCGCGGTCAACCTCGCGAAGCGGACGGTGGCGCCGGAGATGGAGCTCGTGTACGAGGCCGGCGTGTTCGGGGCGCGGCCCGCGCGGCTGCCGCTGTCCATCGGCGACCCGACGATCGTGACCGGTGCGACGGCGGTGGTCTCGATGTTCGAGCTGTTCGCGTTCTATCTCCAGCGCGGGCTCATCGACGTGGGCTTCCTGGGCGCCGCGCAGATCGACCGCTTCGGCAACATCAACACCACCGTCATCGGCGACTACCACGCCCCGAAGACCCGGCTGCCGGGCTCCGGCGGTGCGTGCGAGATCGCGATCAACGCGCGCCAGGTGTTCGTGATCATGCGCCAGTCGTCGCGGTCGTTCGTGGACAGGATCGACTTCCGGACGTCGCCCCGCAACCTCGGCGGGGCCGAGGCGGCCGAGCGGATCCGCAAGGCGGGCGGGTGGAACGGCCGTGGCCCCACGGTCGTGGTGACGGACCTCGGGATCTGGCACTTCGACGAGACGGGCGAGATGCGGCTGGACTTCCTCCATCCCGGCGCCACGCTCGACGACATCCGGGCGACGATCGCCTGGGAGCCGAAGATCAGCCCGACCCTCGCCGAGACGCCTGTGCCCAGCGCCGAGGAGCTCCGGCTGGTCCGGGAGGAGCTGGATCCCGAGGGCGTGTACACGAAGTAGGGCGAGGCGGGGAGGCCAGCGCCGCGCGTCGCACCGGTGGACCCTGGCTGAGCCGTGGACCCTAGCTGAGCTGGGGGGCCTCCTTCGGCCGCACGACGAGCACCGGGCACGGCGCGTGGCGCACGACGTGCTCGGACACGCTGCCCAGGAAGAAGCGGCCCACGGCCCCGCGGCCGTGGCTGCCCACGAGCACCATGTCCGCGCGCTCGGACTGGGCCGCCTCCACGATCATGTCACCGGGGTCGCCGGACCAGACGAGGAACGACACGTCGACGCCCTCCTCGCGGCCGCGCTCGACGAGCGCCTGCGCCAGCTGCTCGCGACGCTCGCGGACCTGGTCGATTCGGGCCCGGAACCGGCCGCCGGGCAGCAGCAGCGCCCCGGGGTCGATCACGGACACCACGAGCAGCGAGGCCCCGAGCCGCCCCGCGAGCTCGAACGCCTCGTCTGTCGCGGACGCCGAGGCATCGCTGAGGTCGGTCGCCAGGAGGAGGCGTGTCGCCGCGCCGACCGGCGCCGAACGCGCGGACACGGGCGGTGCACCCGGTTCGCGGTCCGGCGTCGTCGGCACGGCGGTCATCGTCCCGTCGGTCAGGCCAGCAGCAGCTGGACGATGGCGTCGATGTCGGACGACTTGGGCACGACGAACAGCGTGTTCACCATGCCGAACATGCCGTCCGCCCCCTCGACATGGGGGAGGATGTGGCAGTGGAACGCCCAGACGCCGACGCGGTCCGCCGTGATGTTCACGTCCCAGCGTTCGCCCGGACCCACGGTGATCGTGTCCGCGTCGTACGCGTTCTGCCCCAGCGGATACCCGTCGCGCGCGACGACCTTCATCTTGTAGCCGTGGCTGTGGAACGGGTGGTACATGATCCCCTCGTTCATGAACCGGACCCGCACCGTCTCGCCGACGGCGACGAGCACCGGCACGGTGGCCGGGAAGCCGTGGCCGTTGATCGTGAACCCGCCCAGGACGTCGTTCGAGATCCAGCTGTACTCGCGGTCGTACTTGTCGTCCGCCGAGGGCTTCCTGGGATCGACGATGAACCCGCCCAGGAGGCCGCGGCCCACCTGGTCCGTGGCGTTGTGGTGGGAGTGGTACATCAGCGTGCCGGGCCGGCTCGCCGTGAACTCGTACGTGAACGACTCCCCGGGACCGAACGGCTTCTGGGTGATGAACGGCACGCCGTCCATGAAGAAGTTGTCGAACTCCACGCCGTGGAAGTGGACGCCCGTCGCCTCCTTCAGGTTGTTGGTGAAGATCGCCCGGACCTTGTCGCCCTCGTTGACCCTGATCGTCGGACCGGGGGTCTGCTTGTTGTAGCCGAGGGCCGCGACCGTCGGCTTCATCTCGTCGATGGCCTGCTCGATCTCGTCGATCGTGATCCGGAACACCTTCCACTCGCCGTCCGTCTCGGGCTTGAGCGGATCGAGGATGTCGTTGAGCACGACCTGCGGCACCTGGACGAATGCCGGCTTCATCGTGAGCTCGGGGTAGTTGTCCGTGACGCCCAGGATGTCGCCGAGCTGGCCGGCGACCTCGGGGCCGTAGATGCCCTCGAGCGCGGTGGCGAGGTTGCCGACGTACCGGCGGACGACGTCGCGAGCGGCGACGTCGTGCTCGGTCCAGCCGGCCGGGATGTCGGGGTTGGCGGAGGCGGACGGGGCCACCGACGGCGACGCGGCCGCGGACGGCGCGACCGAGGCGGCGGCGGAGGCAGCGGCCGTGGCGGACGGGGCCGCGCTCGCGGCGGCGCCGGCGCTCGGCGCGGGACCGAAGCTCCACGAGGGCGCACCCGCGGCCTGGCACGCGGCCACGGTCGCGGCGACGCCCGCGAGCCCGGTCACACCGGCGGCGCGCAGGAACCCACGACGGGTCAGCTGGGAGGCGCTGAGACCCTGCGCCTCGGCGGCGGTCTCGGGCGTGCGCTCAGCGGGCGGGGTGGTCATGGGTTCCACGGGAACGGGATCTCCGTTGCAGGGGGACGAGTGGATTGAGGCATGGTCGCTGGGAACCCCTCTGTGACGTTAGGGACCAATGGCCCTAATTCTGTCAGCACGCCGGACCGCGCATCCGGTGCGGGCTGCTAGGCTGCGGGCGATGCGCGATCCCGTCCCGTCACCCGGCGAGCCCGGGACTACCCGTCCCGAGGCCTTCCCGCTCGTCCGCATCCTCGAGGCGCTCGAGGCCTGGCAGCGCGAGCCCGACGATGTCCACCGGGACGACGTCGCGGGGGCGCTCGAGGGCCTGCTCAAGGTCGCCGGTGCACGCGGAGCCGTCCTCGAGGTGTGCGCCCCGCCGCTGCCGGAGCTCGCCCTCGGCGTCGGCACCCTGGACCCGATGCCGGGCGCCGCGGAGCGGACCGGGCTGGCGTCGTTCGCGCTGGGCTCCCACGACGGCCATGACACGCTCGGGCGCCTGTACCTCGACGCCCCGGCGGGCTCCGCGGAGGCGGTCGTCCGCACGATCGAGGTCGCGGTGGACGCGGCATGGTCGCGCGCGGCGGTCCACGGGCGGGCAGAGCGGCTCGCCGCCCTGGAGGCCTCGACCCGGGCCATCGCCGCCGAGCTGGACATCGATCGCGTCCTGCAGCTCATCGTGGAGCGCGTCCGGGACCTCATCGGCGCCAGCTACGCCGCGCTCGGCATCGCGGACGCGCGCGGGCGGATGGAGCGCTTCATCACGTCCGGGATCTCCCCCGAGGCGCGGGCGCTGATCGGTGACGCCCCGCACGGGCGCGGCCTCCTGGGCCTCATCATCCGCGACGCGAGGACCGTCCGGGCGCCGGACATCACCCAGCATCCGGAACGCTACGGCTTCCCCGACAACCACCCGGTGATGCACTCGTTCCTCGGCGTGCCGGTGATCGTGAAGGGCCGCTCGGTGGGCAACCTCTACCTCGCGGAGAAGCAGGGCGGCGCGTTCACGGAGGACGACGAGCGCCTGACCGAGATGTTCGCGGTGCACGCGGGGATCGCGATCGAGAACGCGCGGCTCCACGACCAGGTCCAGCGGCTCGCGATCGTCGAGGAACGCGAGCGGATCGGCAAGGACCTCCATGACGGGATCATCCAGTCGATCTACGCGGTGGGCCTGTCGCTCGAGGACGTGCCCGAGCTCGTCGAGGACGATGGCGGCCGCGACGAGGCGGTCGCGCGCGTGGACCGCGCGATCGACGCGCTCAACCTCGTGATCTCCGACATCCGCTCCTACATCCTGCGCCTGCGCCCGACGATGGGCGGCGAGGAGGACCCGGTGGAGGCCCTCGCCCGCCTCGTGGAGGAGCTGGGGATGCACGCCGTGATCGACCTCGAGGTGGACCTCGACAGCGGCGCTCCGCTGCTCCGCTCGCTGTCCCCCGACCGGCGGTCCGACATCCTGTTCATCGCGCGCGAGGCGCTCTCGAACGTCGCCCGGCACTCGGGCGCGACGCGCACCGAGCTCGTGCTCCACGATGACCAGGGCGACCTGGTGCTGCGGATCGACGACAACGGGCGCGGGTTCGACCCGGCCGAGGTTCCCGGCCCGGATGCCTTCGGACGCCACCAGGGAATCGGCAACATGCGCGACCGCGCCGTGGGCATGGGCGGCTCGTTCGCCGTCGAGCGACCGGACGGCCCCGGCACGCGTATCATCGTGCGAGTCCCGGCGCCATCGGGCGCCGGCGCGCCTGCGCGCGCTACCGCCGCCACCGGAGACAGCCGACCGTGACAGATCTCGCTCCCCATCCCCTGCGTCTCCTCGTGGTCGACGACCACGAGGTTGTCCGCCAGGGCCTGGTGGCGCTACTGGATCGCCGCGAGGGCTTCCAGGTGGTCGCCGAGGCCGGCACCGCCGCGGAGTCCATCGAGCAGGCCCGCCGCTTCCAGCCCGACATCGTCGTGATGGACGTCCGCCTCCCTGACGGGTCGGGGATCGAGGCGTGCCGCGAGATCCGCTCGGAGCTGCCGCAGACGCGGGTGGTGATGCTCACGTCGTACCCGGACGAGGAGGCGGTCCTGTCCGCCATCGTCGCCGGCGCCTCGGGCTACCTGCTCAAGCAGATCCGCGCCCGGGACCTCGTCGCGGCGCTCGAGAACGTCGGGCGCGGCGAGTCGCTGCTCGACCCGGCGGTGACCGAGAAGGTGCTGGAGCGGGTGCGGCGGATCGCCACCGGCGCGTACACGGACGAGATGGCCCAGCTGACGGCCCAGGAGCAGCGGATCCTGCTGCTCGTGGCCGAGGGCAAGACGAACAAGGAGATCGCGGCGGAGGTCTTCCTGTCCGACAAGACGGTGAAGAACTACGTGTCGTCGATCCTCTCGAAGCTCAACCTCGAGCGCCGCGCCCAGGCGGCGGCGTTCGTCGCGAAGCACCGGCTGGACCGCGGCGGGGCGTAGCCGCTCCGGTCCGCCTCACGCCTCACGCCCGGCCCGCGGACCATGGAGGACGACCTCGTCCGCTGGGGCCGCGTCCTGCGCCTCGAGACCACCGGCCGGGTGACCGGGCGCGTGCGACCCGTGACCGTCGGCTTCGCCGAGCGCGCCGGGGGCGCGGTCGTCGTCGCCGCGAGCTCGCCGGACACCGCGTGGGGCCTGAACCTCATCGCCGATCCGGCCTGCCGCTGCCGGCTCGAGGACCGGTCCTGGGAGGCCGTGGCCCGCGAGCTCGAGGGTCCGGAGCATGCCGCCGCCGTCCGCGACCTCATCCTCAAGTACGGGACGCCGGCGGAGAGCCTCGGGTCTGGGCCGGCGTTCGAGCTGATCCCCCGCCCCTGAGCGCGACCGAGGTCCCGCCCGCGGGCGGGCACACCGGCCTCGCTCGACGGGCCATCCGGCGCGGGGGCCACCCCGCCGCCGCCGACTAGACTCCGGGGCATGCGTATCGTCACGCCCCAGGAAGCCGTCGCGGGCATCCGTTCCGGCGACCAGATCTACCTCCAGTGCGCAGCTGCCACCCCCGAGGTCCTCCTCGCGGCCCTCGTCGCGCGCGCCCCCGAGCTGCGGGACGTCTCGGTCGTCCACCTCCACACGGAAGGACCGGGCCCGCACCTGGCGCCCGAGATGGCGCCCCACTTCCGTCATCGGGCGCTGTTCATCGGTCCCAACGCGCGCCGTGCCGTGAACGAGGGACGCGCGGACTTCGTGCCGGTCTTCCTGTCCGACGTGCCCGCCCTGTTCACGACCGGGGCGCTGCCCCTGGATGCCGTGTTCATCAACGTCACGCCCCCGGACTCGCACGGGTTCTGCTCGCTGGGGACCTCGGTCGAGGCGATGCACGCGGCCATCGGGGCGGCGAAGACCGTGATCGCCCAGCTCAACACGGCGATGCCGCGGACGCTGGGGGAGTCGTTCATCCACGTGTCCCAGATCGACATCGCGGTGGAGGTCGACGCGCCGGTGCACGAGGTCGCGCGGCCGGTCATCGGCGACGTCGAGCGGCGGATCGGCGCCTACATCGCGGACCTCGTCGTCGACGGCGCCACGCTCCAGCTGGGCATCGGCGCGATCCCGGCCGCGACGGCGTCGTTCCTGGACAGCAAGAAGGATCTCGGCATCCACACGGAGATGTTCACGGACGCGGTCGTCGACCTCGTCGAATCGGGCGTCGTGACGGGCGCCGCGAAGGCCCGCAACCGGGGCAAGATCGTGACCTCGTTCATGATGGGCACCCGGCGCCTGTACGAGTTCGCGCGGGACAACCCCATGGTGGAGATGCGGCCGGTCGACTTCACGAACGACACCCACGTCATCCGGTCGTTCGACAACTTCACGGCGATCAACTCCGCGATCGAGGTCGACCTCACGGGGCAGGTCGTGGCGGACTCGATCGGCCACCGGATGTACTCCGGCGTGGGCGGACAGATGGACTTCATCCGCGGCGCCGCGCTGGCGGAGGGTGGCCGGCCGATCATCGCGCTGCCCTCGACCGCCGGCTCGGAGGGATCCACGTCCCGGATCACGCCCGCGCTCAAGGAGGGCGCCGGGGTGGTGACCACGCGCGCGCACGTGCGCACCGTCGTCACCGAGTTCGGCGTCGCCGAGCTGTGGGGGAAGTCGCTCCGCGAGCGGGCCGCGGCACTCATCGCCGTGGCGCACCCCGATCACCGCGACCGGCTGATCTACGAGGCGCGCCAGCACCACGAGCTGTAGCGGCCGTCCGCCGGGGGCCCGGCCCGGGTCCGCTGGATCGCGCGCCGCGGCATCTCCGACGCGCGGTGGCGTCGACGGTCCGGCCGCGTCCGTCACCTACCAGCCGGGGTGGTGGTATCCACGATCAAGGCGCCCGATGCCGCCGGGTACGCCTCCAGGGAGTACCCGGGCGGCGAATCGCCCGCCGGACGCCACCGGGATCGGATTGCACTCCGGTGGCTGGTAGGTGAGGGCGGACGCGCCGATCGCGGGGAGCCGTCACGCACGAGCCGTCGCGCACGAGCCGTCACGCACAACTGGTGCGCGTATCGGTGGGCCGAACCGGCCCTGCGCGTCGTCACCCACGCTGGTGATGCGTAGGTGAACCCGAACGACGCCGGACCGGCCGCCAACACTCGCTCGAGGTGTGGCTGCACCTCCGGGCGGTGTCGCGTGGCGCGGCGTCCGGCCCCCAACGGGCGACATCGACGCCGAAACGGCCCGGGAATCAGGAAGCCCTCGCCGTGGCGAGGGCCTGGAGGTTCGGGTGGGTGTCGGGCGTCCCCTCCGACACCCACCTCACACGCATAGTCGGGGCTGGTGACCACCGCGGGTGAGTGCCGAGTGGACCGCTCTGAGGGGACCTGCGGACCCTCCCGCAGGGCGTCCCGGCCGATTCGCGCACGGTCGTCTCGGGCGCACACTCCCGTGGACGCGGAGTGGCTGTCGCCGCGCCCGCCCGCCGGCCTCACGGACCGGCGCGGGCGCCTGCGTGCCGTCTCCCACGAGGTCGCCAATGCGCACCGAACGCGTGCTCATCATGGGCGCGGCCGGCCGGGACTTCCACGACTTCAACGTGGTGTACCGGGACGACCCCGCCGTGGAGGTCGTCGCCTTCACGGCCACCCAGATCCCGGGCATCGCCGATCGCCGCTATCCGCCGGAGCTCGCCGGCGCCGAGCGCTATCCCGCCGGCATCCCGATCCGCCCCGAGGCGGATCTCGAGACGCTGGTCCGGGAGCTTCACGTCGACACCGTCGTGTTCGCCTACAGCGACGTCTCGCACGCGACCGTGATGCACGCGGCGAGCCGCGCCATCGCCGCCGGCGCCGACTTCAAGCTCCTCGGTCTCCGCTCGACCATGCTTGCGAGCACCCGCCCGGTCGTCGCCGTGTGCGCCGTCCGGACCGGGTCGGGCAAGAGCCAGACCAGCCGGTTCGTCGCCGAGACCCTCGAGCGCCACGGCCTCAAGGTCGCGGTCGTGCGGCACCCGATGCCGTATGGCGACCTCGTCAAGCAGCGCGTGCAGCGCTTCGCCAGCTACGAGGACCTCGACCGCCACGAGACGACGATCGAGGAGCGCGAGGAATA